>CAYLTX010000011.1:0-4807 GCA_964386725.1 uncultured Bradymonadales bacterium
AAACTCTCTGCTCGTTTTAGCCTCGGTCGCGGGGTTTAAAAAGCAACCCCGACTTCCTCGGCTATTGCGGGCTGGCATCCCGCGCTCCATTTAGCTAATGCGGGCTGGATAAACTCTCTGCTCGTTTTAGCCTCGGTCGCGGGGTTTAAAAAGCAACCCCGACTTGCTCGGCCAATGCGGGCTGGCATCCCGCGCTCCATATCACTGCGAGCAATTGCCGTGGTCGACCTCGCGGCCTTCCATGACTTGCTCGGCGACGGCGAGGGCGTCGTCGCAGCTGATGTGGTCGTCGGCGTCGGTGTCGGCGTCGTAGGCGCCGCCTTGGCCGTCGATGCGGACCATGCGGAAGCGGCTGTGGGGGTCGTTGGACTCCACGGAGGGGGCGATGGCGCAGAAGTCATCGGAGGCGCCGTAGACCTCCAGGTCGGTCACGCCGGTCGACTCGCCGTCGATCTGGTTGGGGGTGGTGAAGCTGCCGCGGTAGGCGATGAGCTGGCGCTGGCCCTGGTAGCGCTGGCAGTCGCCGCCGACTTGGAAGGTCACGCCGGGGTTGCCGTCGCCGTCAGTGTCGATCACGCTCTCATGGTCAGCGTTGTCGGGGACCGGGTCGACCGTCGGGTCGTCGAGGTCCAGGCCCCACTGGGCGACCTCGGTCGAGGAGATATACGTGCCGCCCACGCGTAGCGTGCTGACCAGGCCGCGGTCGACGTCGACGAAGTCGATATTCTCGAGCACCACGTCGGGGATGGACACCTGCATGCCGAACATCGGCGTCAGCCGGGTCTCGCAGAGTCGGCGAGTCTCGGCGATGGTGGCGCCCTGCTGGTCCATCTCGACGAGGTAGGTGGCCTGGGTGAGCTGCTCCTGTTCGAGCACGCAGCTGCTGCGCTCGTGGCGCAAGAGCCAGGTGCCGCTCATCGTGCCAGCGCCCGGTCCCGCTCCCAGCCCGACATCACTGGCCGGCCCGGCGTCGGCCATACCGGCGTCCTCGACGACCTGATCGGGAAAATCACTCTCCCCGCGCTCGACCTCACAAGCGCCTATCAGACAACTGGCCGCGGCAATCATCGCAAGCATATATTTCATGACGGGTCTCACTGCTTATCGTCTCCATCCTCGGGGAGCCACGACAGTTCGAGGACCACGGCGCCCAACCAGCCGCCCGAGGTAAATCCCGGGAAGCCGGGGTTTCCGGTCTGCAGGCCCTGGGCGTCGGCGTAGCGCTGGCCGGTGCGGGGACTTTCGGTATCATCGGGCACCTCGTCACACAGGGTGTCGACGCCCTCGTCACAATCTGGATAGCTCGCACGCTTGGCCTTGTGGGTGGTCCGGTCGAAGAGCATCTGAAATTGCAGGGCCCAGTCGATCTTCAGGGGCTGGTCGAAGGCGTCGAAGCGGTACGAGGCGCCCACGCTGGCGATGCCGCGGTCGTTGTCGACGTAGTTGGTGCGCCCGCTCTGCTCGGGCACCGGGCTGGGCACCCAGCCGAGGCCGGCGCGCAGATGATTGCCCGAGCTGAGCCGGTATTCGTAGCCCAACCGAGGCGAGATCGTGTCGTCGAAGTCGGTGGGTTGGCTATGCGTGTCGCGAAAATCCGACCACCGCTCGTAGCGCGCATCGGCCAGGATTCGCGAACTCCCCAGCCGCCACGAGGCGCCCGCCGCCAGCGTGTCCGGCGAATAACTGGGCGTCCAGTCGAGCTGCTGCTCGATGACGCGCTCGTCCTCGCCGCCCTCGGTGCCCAGCCGGATATGGTTGCTGCCGTGGATACGGAAGTAGACCGCGTTTCGGTATTGCAGGCCCAACTGCAGATCGTCGGTGATGTCGACGAGCACGCCGGCCATCAGCCCCCAATTGCTCTCGGTGTCCAGGTCCGTGTTGACGTCGACCTCGCCCTGGTTGCCCACGTCGGGGATGAACACGCTAGTATTCATCGTCGATCCGGGCACGAAGCTCGCCCCGATACCCGCGGCGATCCAGTCGGCCACCCGGTAGGAGGCGCCCAATTCGAGATCCATACGCCGCACACGCCGGTCGATGAGCGCAAAGTGGAGTTGGTTGGAGAAGATCCGCTCGCGCTCGTCGGGGAAGTGGGTGTTGACGTCGACGTAGCCGGTCGAGGGAACCGTCAACAGCAGGCCGGTCTTGAAGTTCTCGATGCCCAGGGAGGTCACCGCGCCGAGCGTAAACGCATAGAGAGGATCGATGTCGGTGGTGTCGCGACGCTCGTTGGGCTCCGAGCCGGTCGGGACGGCCGGAGATTGGCTGCCCAGATCCGGGATATCGTAGCCACTCGGGCGCGAATGCAGCAGAATGCGCGAGCGGTTGACCCCCGCAATGAGCCCGCCGCTGACGCCCTCGGAGGCGTCGACCAGGGCGCCGAGGTTGTAGAAAATAGTATTCGGACCCTCGGCCGAGGCCGTCTGAGCGCCGGCGGTCGCCGCCGCCCGTGCCCCCGCGCCGTATATCTCGAAGGGGCTCGCCCAGGCCGTCGACGCGGCACACATCCCGACCGAGCACACAATCATCCAACAAATTCTTCGCACAACTCCACCTCGAGACACCATGACGGTGGTAACGCGGCCATTGTGCCGTACGAACGACGCGACGACCAGCGGATTCTAAAGCACTCCTACTCCGGGTTTGGGAGTAGGAGTGCTTTATTGTGTGAGGAGGAGCCCGTGGCTCGATGGAGCTTGCTTCATCAAGCCATTCGTCAAGCCATGGGCGACGATGGCACCACGAAGAGCAAGATCGCCAGGTAATGGCAGGTGCTTCCGCCCATCACGAAGAGGTGCCAGACGCTGTGGAAGAATCGCTTCTTCTGCAAGACGTAGAAGATCACGCCGAAGGTGTAGGCGAGGCCGCCCGCGGCCATCAGCCCGAAGGCGGCCGGCGGCAGCGCATCCCACAGCGGCTTGACGGCGACCACGGCCAGCCAGCCCATGCCCAGATACAGCCCCAGGGACAGCTTCTTGAAGCGTCCGAAGGCAAGCAATTTGTACAGAATACCCACCAGCGCCAGGCCCCAGACGATCGCGAAGAGCGACCAGCCCCAATTGCTCTGAAGAGAGACGAGCGTAATGGGGGTGTAAGTGCCGGCGATGAGCAGGTAGATGGCGGTGTGATCGAAGACCTGCAGCCAGCGCTTGACCCGCGGGGTCTGCACGCTGTGATACAGCGTCGAGGCGGCATACAGGATCACCAGCGTCGCCCCGAAGATGCTGCCGCTGACGATATGCAGCATATCGCCCTGGGTGGCGGCTTTGTAGACCAACACCACCATGCCGATAATCGCGAGCACCAGCCCGAGGCCGTGGGTGATCGCGTTGGCGATCTCCTCTCCTAAAGTTTGCTCGCGATTCGTCTTTGCCATATCTGTGGACATCGTCGCTCTCCATGCTCGAGACCTACCGTACAATATTAACAGGATATCGAAGATGGCGACATGACTTCGATCATCGGGATTTGTCTATCGGTGGGAGAAGGGCGCTGGATTTAGGCGTACAAAATAGGGTAAAGTATTCATACTATTATGGCATAGAGCGTAGTTCCCAGAGACCTCACTTACGTGGATGGACTCATGCACCTCAAGCATTTCGTCTCGAGCGTCCTTTTGACCGTGGTCGTATGCGGGGGCTTCGCCCCGGAGGCCGCCGCACAAGAGGGCGACAAGCAGTCGGGGCAAGCGTCTGGGCAGGCTGCTGGCGATCAGGCCGACATCGACCGCCGCTACGAGTCGCTGACCAAGCAGGCCGCCAAGGCGTATCGGAACAAAGACTACGACAGCGCCCTCAAACTCTTCGAGCAGGCTTATGCCGCCAAGCAGGTCCCCAACTTGTTGTATAATATGGGGCGAATTCACGAGAAGCGCGGCGACTTCGACTCGGCCATCGAATATTATGAGAAATTTGTGACCAAGCCCGGCGTGGATATCAAAGCGCGCCGCGACGCGCTCGGCCGGCTCAAGACGCTGCGCGAGGTCGTCGCGCTTCGCCAGGAAGGCGAAGACGTCGACGAGGAAGAGATCCAGGAGAAGCACGAAGATCGCGAACTCGTCGACGCCGTGGAGCCCGAGCCCACCCCGAAGGTCACCGCCAATTACGTGCCCGCCTGGGTCACGCTGGGCGCGGCCGTGGCGGCCTACGGCACCAGCGGCTACTTCGCGCTTCGCGCCCGCGATGCCAACGACGACTTCGAATCGGCCCAGACCCGCGCGGATCGCCGCGACGCGTCCTCGCGCGGCGAGACGGCCTCGATCGTGGCGGACTCGACGCTCGCCGCAGGTGTGCTTCTAACCGGCGTGAGCGTCTACTTTTTTCTATCACCGCCCACCGACGAAGCACCCGTCGACGGCACCGCCATGCACTTGAGCCCACAGCTCAGCACAGACGGCGCGGGCGTGTCTTTGAACGTGACGTTTTGAATATGGAAAGCCTCGATCCAATCCACTGTGAGAGCCCATCGGATCTATCATTCTTGCGAATCATTCTATGAAGGAGTCATCGGGCATGAACGCTTGGATGAAAGTTATTGCCGCATTTCTCTTTGGCGCTCTCATTCTGGCCACTAGCGCTTGCTCACTGCGTTATGATTTCACCGAGTGCGAGTCCGACGGCGACTGTGCGCGCATCGAGCAGCCGGCGGCGGGCGAGTTCTACCAATGCGTAGACAGCGAGTGCGTCCTCTCCCCCGAGGTCCAATGCCGCGTCGATAGCGACTGCGGCGACCGACAGGAGTGCGCGGCCGGCGCCTGCCAGGCGATCAGCGAGCCCGACGCCTCCGACGCCTCCGACGCCTCCGACGC
>CAYLTX010000011.1:4817-55301 GCA_964386725.1 uncultured Bradymonadales bacterium
GAGCCCGCTGGGCAACCGGACGCTGAGCTTCGGCAAGCCCGCCCCGGGCCGCCCGCCGGGGGTGCGCCTGTTTCTCATCGACATGGCCGGCGACGTCGACGCCTCCGACGCCGCCGACACCGCTGACAGCGCCGATGGCTCAGACGCCGCCGACGTCGACGAACTGAGCTGCGAGACCACCCAAGAGTGCATCGATAACTTCGGGGAGTCCTTTTATTGCGCCCCCGAAGGCGAGTGTGTCGATACGGCTCACCCGCATTGCGACCCGGTCTATTATGCCGACAGCAGTCGCGACGACGTGATTCTGCTCGGCTCGATCATCCCGACCGAGGGCGCAGCCTACGAAGGTATCGGCACGACCATCCGCAACGGCGTGCGCATGGCGCTGATCGAGTATTCGAGCAATGCCTTCTCGCTGCCCGGCGGCCAGACCGTCGCCCACCTGCAGTGTCAGGGTGGCAGCGCTCAGCGCGCCGAGGAGTCCGCCCAACATATGAAGGATATCGGCGTGCCCATCATCGTGGGCCCGCTGACCAGCAGCAACTACCTGCAAGTGGTGCGAAATGTCAGCGCCGTCGACGAAGATAACGACGGGGTCTTCGAAGATCCGATGGGCGCCATCGCCATCGGCGCGACCTCGCCGGCCATCGCCAACTTGGACGCCGCCGGAAAGCACGCCTTCCAGATCATCGCCCCGGATCGTTTTCAGACCTCGGCAGCCGTCGACCGCATCAAGCTTCTGAGGGCGCGCAGCTGCCTGGCGGCCGGCGCGGACACCGAATGCACCGACGACACGACCTGTCAGGAGACCTTCGGCGACGAGTATGTCTACGACGGCGAAAGCACCGACAAGCCCTGTGTCGACAGCAACCCTGAGGTGGCCGTCTTTTATAAGGATGACCAATACGGCCACGACTTCCAGAGCCTGCTGATTAGCAGATTCTCGGACCGTTATGCCGACGCGACCGTCGAGTATTATGAATACGCCGACCCGGCCGACCTGGACTTCGACCCCACGCGCATCCAAACCGAGTTCGGCAACGTCATCTCGGCGTCGTTGGGCGGGTCAAACGCGCTGCCTACCGCCGATATCGTGCTCTTTGTGGGCACCGGCGAGGCGGCCGCGTTGGCCAAGGGTTATATCGCAGCGCTGTCCAATAACACCTCGATACCGCCGTCTTCCAAGCGCTATATCGTCACCCACGGTGCGGCCGCCGACGTGCCCGATATCTTCGCCGGCGACGACGGCCTCAATGAGGCGTTGATTCCCAACGTCGAGGCCGTCACCCCCAATATCTTCAACGGTCGGTATTACGAGAAGTGGCAGCAGCGTTACTCGATCACCTTCTCCGCACCCGCCCAGACCTCGGTGGGCGGGCTCGCCTACGACGGCGCCTATATGGCGCTTTTCGCCATGGCCGGAGTCCCGGCCGGCGAGGAGGTCAACGGCACCAACGTCACCGCGGTCATCTCGGAGGGCCGCTTGCAGAACGCCGACGCCGGCAACGAGATTATCCTCGAGGACAACACCAGCTTCCCCGGCGAGGCGCGCTCGGCGCTTCGAGATGACGAAGACATCGACATGATCGGCGTCTCCGGGGCGCTCGACTTCGTCTTCGAAGAGGGCGAAAACAAGGGAACGATCCGGTCGAATTATCTGGGCTTGGACGTCAACGCGCGGCAGACCGCCGGCGGCGATACCGTGTACGAAGGCGTACCGACACGGCTGTACTTGCTCAGCGAAGACCAAAACGACGGAACGTGGATGCCGATGCCGCCCAGTGGTCAGTAGCCAGTAGCCAGTGCCCGGCAGCCAAGACAGCGGCCGGGGGTCAGTCGAGCAGCAAGCCGTCGTCGTCGGACTCTCCGTCACTGGCCGGCAGGAGGTCGTCGGGGGCGTCATCTGCGGAGTTGTCCTCGGCTTCCTCGTCGAGGAAGAGATCGTCGTCCTCGTCTTCTTGCTGCTCCTCTTTCGGCTGTTCTTTTTGCGTAACCGCCCGCTCGTCCGAGGCGGCTTTTTCGCCGCCGGCTTTCTTCGCTGCTCTCTTCTCTTTCTTTCTCTGGGCTGCCTCTTTCCGTTGTCGAGCCGTATCTTCCTTATCAGCGGTTTTCGCCGGCTCTTCGGCTGCGCCCGGAGCCGGCTCCGGGCGCTGGGCTTCGGCAGGTTCGGCCCCGGCCGCCTCAGCTTCAGCAGCTTCAGCAGCTTCAGCAGCTTCAGCAGGTTCTGCAGGTTCAGCAGGTTCGGCTTCGGCAGGTTCGGCTTCGGCAGGTTCGGCTTCGGCAGGTTCGGCTTCAGCAGATTCGGCTTCAGCAGGTTGACCTTCAGCAGTTTGACCTTCGGCTGGCACGCCGGGCTGATCGGCTTCCGAAGGCACAGCTTGCTCGGCTCCGCTCGAGGACCCGTCGTCGGTCCGGTCAGCGGAGTTCATATAGAAGAAAATGCCCGCCCCGCCGACTAAAAACGCCCCCAACATTCCCAATAGGATATTGCGCAGGCGGTTTTGCTTCTCGACCTTGAGCATATGCTCGCCGGTCACCCAAGACAGCTGCTCGCCGCTCACCCCGGTGGGTGTCGGCGTGGGCCGAATGGGGTTGGTGCGTTCGTGGGGATGCGAATCGAGCGAGCCCTGGTAGATGGGCGTCTCGTGGCGCTCGCGATCGAGCTTGTCGCTGGGGTCCTCCGGGGAGGCCGCGCGAAACACGCCGCTGCCGGCGATGGACTCGAACTCACCGCTGATATGCGGCGCGGAGATATCGCTGCCGGCCAGACATCGCTTCATCGCGTCGAGAAATTCGCCGGCGTCTTCGGGTCGATTATCCGGGTCCTTCGATAGCGCCCGGTGGACCAACTCGAGAGCCGAGCGAGGGATGTCGGCCCCGCCCACCTTGTCCTCCAGGCGCTCGGGCTGGTTATGTACGTGCTGGTAGAGCACCGCGACATCGTCGTCGCCGCTAAAGGGCTTCTCGCCGGCGAGCATATAATAAAAGAGCACCCCGAGCGCGTAGACATCGACACGCTGGTCGGTGTCGTTGCCCATGATCTGCTCGGGCGCCAGATAAGAAACCGAGCCCACCAGGGTTTGCTCCTTGGTGACGTCGGTGGAGCCTTTGACGAGCTTGGCGAGGCCGAAGTCGAGGATCTTGACGTAATTCTTCTGGCCGCGCCGCTCGGTGAGCATGATGTTGGCGGGTTTGATATCCCGGTGGACCATGCCCAACGAATGCGCCTCACTGATGCCTTCGAGGATTTGCAAAGAGATCGACCCAAAGGTGGCCAGCTCGCCGCCCTGTCCTGACTTGATGATACGCCGAAGAGTGTGCCCCTCGACGTACTCCATGACGATATAAGCCTGGTCGTCGTGGTAGCCGAAGTCGTAGATGGACACGACATGAGGGTGTTGCAGCCGGCTCATGCCGCGGGCTTCGCGCTCGAAACGCGCCAGCGCTTCTTTGTCGTCGACGAACGACGGCGGGAGCACCTTGACGACGACGTCGCGATCGAGCGCGCTCTGGCTGGCCAAATACACCACGCCCATGCCGCCGCGGCCGATGCACTCGAATAATTCATAACGCCCGTCGAGCGTCTCGCCGACGAGGTTCTTCGGATCGAAGCAGGCCTCATCATCGCGCTGATCATCCGGGTGCGATTGGACCTTCTCGGCAGGCCCCTCGCCTCCCTTACCCTCGTTGAGTCCGTCGTCACCCATGCCTTGTCATGCACCGCAGTCGGGGGTCAAAAGCCGACTATCCCATCGGCGCGATGGGCGGTTGAGGCCCAGCGACCAGACGCGACACTGTCGGCGTTGCAGGGCCCGTCGAGCCCCGAAAAATTTTCGTCTAATAACAGCTATTACAATAACATACGGGCCGCCAGTTCACAATAATCGCCCCCTCACGACATTATTATGGCGCTGACTATGAGCCACATCGTCAGCCTGGTGGTGGTTCGGTGAAGGCGACCTCGACCGCCAGGCGATGCATCGACTCGACTCGTTCGAGCTGCCCGCTCGCCTGCTCAATGAGCCCATCGAAGTCGAAGGGTGCCAGGCGCTCGTCGGCCTGGGCCACAATCTTCAGCGACTCCCAGAGGCGAACCTGGCCGCCCAGCGCCATACACAGCCCCTCGAATTCGAATATGCGGCTCAGCGGCGAGTATCCGACCACCTGACCGTTGAGCTTGAGGCGGCCGAGCTTCTCGCCCAGCCACATGCCGGCTTCCTTGACGCGCGATGGGCTGACGTCGAGGACGTGCATGACCTGCTCGAGCTGTCCGCGCGCCTCGGTCAGCTCCGCGGCCAGATACTCGACCTTCTGGCCAAAGATGGTGTCGCGATTGCTCTTGATCATCCGCCGGGCCAGCTCGAGAGCCCCCGACGAAGTGGCGTGGTGGTCTTGAAGATAGATGGATATCAACTCTAAGTTGTTCATGAGGGCTCCCCGGTTGGAATAACGTGCCGAGCGCTGAACTCGACGAGAAAGTGCACGGTGAAAAATTAAGCACCATCCCGAGGTGCGCTCGTCTCGGCTCCAATCACACCACAGGGGTGTGCAGCTCTCAGCAAGCCGACTCCTCCAAGCGCGCAGCCGGCAAACACGGACAGGCAATCAGTTGTAGTATTAGACTTTATGGCGCCGATGTGTCGCCAATTGAAGAAATCACCTATAGATAGATAGAGCGTGAGCGCCGGAAACCAGTCCACTTGCCCTTCGTCCCCGAGAACCATGTTGAACCGAAAAGCTCGCAGACTCGCCACGATTCTATTGGCTGCAACGGCGTTGCTCATCACGCTCGGCTGTGAGAGCAAGGCGCCGCCGTCGGAGGATTCACCTGCCGAGTCAGCTGACCCGGCCGAAGACTCGGCTCAATCCGAAGAGCCCGAGGAACCCGAGGAGTCCGAGGAGCTGGCCACGGGCGTCGTCGACGTGCCCGAGGGCTGGACGCAGCTCGATCCACGGCAATTGTCCGAGGAAGACCAGGCGATGTTGGAGCGAGCGCAGAAGGCACAAAAGGCGCTCGGTGGCACGCTGCTGCGCGAGCTCACCGAGGCGGTCTCCGAGGACTCTTATGCCGAGGCCGTCGAGGTGTGCAACGTGCGCGCCCCGGAAATCGCCGAGAGCGTCCGCGACGAACAGGACGTGGCCATCGGACGGACATCTTTCAAACTTCGCAACCCCGACAACGAGCCGCCCGCTTGGGCGGAGCCGTACGTCGACCGACGCGTCCCCGAGGCCAGCGTACTGCGAAGCGACGACAAGCTCGCCTACCTGCTGCCCATCCGACTCGGCCAGATGTGTACCGGTTGCCACGGCCCCGCCGACAGCCTCGCCGAGGGCGTGCCCGAGCAGCTCGCCGAGAAGTATCCCGACGACGAGGCCACCGGATTCAAGGCCGGCGATCTGCGCGGTTGGTTTTGGGTCGAGGTCCCCGAGAGCTGATCGCCGGCACCATCTTGGCGCCGCTCAGGTCCAGCGTTCGATCTTCTTCATGACGGCCTCGACGCGCTCGGGCTCGTCGAGGCACTGCCATTGCTCGGCGACCAGCTCATAGATGGCGACGGCGTCGCGGAATTGGCCGTCGTCGCGCAATTGGTCGCCGGCTACCTCGAGCAGCTCGGCCAGGTCGGGCTCGCAGGCCTCGGTCTCCTCGATAAAGCGTTGGATGGGTTCGAGGTGGTCGTCGACCGCACCCCATAGTTGTTGGGCGGCCGCACAGGCGAGCCGCCCGGCCATGGCGACGGCGTGGAAGAGGCGCCGGCCGGCTGCCTCGAAGGCGGTGCTGGCCATCATGAACAACTTTTCGGCCTCACCGGGCCGGCCGCGGTTGAGCAAGATATTGGCCAGGTTGGTCTGGGCGATGGCCGCCGGCGAGCCGATCTTGGCGTCCATATCGAGGCAGCGCCGGTAGATATTCTCGGCTTTCTCGATGTCGCCGTTGAGCCGATGGATCTCGGCCAAATACTCGAGGCAGCCGCGTTGGCCGGGGAGGTGGCCGAGCGCGCTGAACAACGCCAGCCCCTTCTCGGCGGCCTCGATCGCGTCCCCCCACTTGCTCTGGAAAAAGGCGTGGCGGCTGCGCAGGTAGTGATTGTAGGCGATATCTCGCTCGTCGCCGCGCCGGGTGGCTAAATCCAGGTCCCGATCGAGCAGGCGCATCGCGTCTTCGAAATCGCCCAGCCTCGTCAACCCGTGGGCGACCGAGCCGTAGATCCCGTGCATGGTCCGGTGGTCGGAGATATCGCCGAGCAACTCGCACGCCTCTCGCAAATAATCGGCCGCCTCCGACTCACCCAACCACTGTTTGGCAAGCCCCAGCCGTCCGCAAGCCTGCGCGCGAAGATCGTCCCATCCGTGCAGCGCGGCAGCCTCCAAGGTCTTCTGCGCCCATCGACTGGCCTCGCGTGGCTGTCGGTCGTTGAGGTAGATGCGCGAGCGGATAATCCAGGCCTCGCCCCAGCGGCGGTCATCCTCGCCGACGCCGAGCAACTCCAGGCAGCGAAGATAATCGGAGAGCAAATGCTGAGCCTGGTGGTACTCCCCGCGCCGGCGCCGGGTGCGGGTGGCCAATAAGAGCGGCTCGAGGGCGCGGCCGAATTCGTGGGCGCTCATCAGATACCGACCGAAGCGCTCGGCGACGCGCGGCCTGCTGGTGTCGTAGAGCGTCTCCACCAAAGTGGCGCAGGTGCGTCGGTGGGTAATCCACCGGCCCGCATCCCGCGCGATACGCTCGATACTCTCGCGCACGATCGGATGGGAGAACGCCCATCCTTTTTCGGTGGACTGAGCAAAGCGGCGCTCGATGAGCTCGGCGCTGATCGACTCCTCGAGATAGACCCCCTCCAGATCGCACACGCCCCTCCACTCCTCGGCCTGTACACTCTGGCCGAGCGCGGCGGCCAACTCGAGCGCCTGACGCGCGTCCCTGGAGAAGTCCTCCAAGAGCGCCTCGATCCGCTGGACCCAAACATCGTGGAGGTGATCGGGGATGACCGGCTCGACGTCCTCGCCGAGCACAAATCCTCGCTCGCCGACTTCGAGCACGCCTCGCTGGACCCAGTCGCCGATGAGCTCGACGGCGAAGAGCGGATTGCCGGAGCTGCGCCGCACGACTTCGCGAGCGAGATCGCCTTCGAGCAAGAGCAACTCCTCGACCAGGCGCTCCTGGTCGAACGGCTCCAGCGGGGAGATGTCGAGCTGCTGGACGCGATCGAGCTCGACCAACTCTTCGAGCATCCGCGCTTCGTTGGGCCTCTCGGCGAGGTTGTCGGCGGTCACCGACATCACGATCATGACCGGGCCGGTGTCGTCGGGCTGGACGTTGCGCACGAATCGGGCAAATTCGATGGCTTCATTGCCCCATTGGACGTCGTCGAACCAGATCACGACCGGCCGCTCCTCGGACAGATGACGCATATAGCGTCGCATCACCGCGTAGCGCTGGGCGGGACTGGCGATCTGGATGCCGACCGCCTCGAGCCCCTCGTCGAGTTCCGGGCGAACGATGCGCAGCATGACCTGCCACTCGTAGGGCACGTCGAAGGTGCCCTCGCCCATCGCCATGCGAATGGCATTTTCGGCCTCGCGCTCGTCGGTGCCGACGGTGCGAAAGTGGCGATCGAGCATCATCGCGAGCCCACCGGTTCCGCTGCCCTCCGAATTGTGAGAACCCTTCAGGACCGTCGCGGCGCCAAACTCGCCGAGGCGCTGGACGAACCAATCGACCAGGCGCGTCTTGCCGCAGCCCTGGGGGCCCTGCAAAACGATCACCTCGGATTGCTCTTCTTGCTCAGCCCGGCGAAAGGTCGTCCAAAGTTGGTCGAGTTCGTCGTCACGGCCGATCAGGGGGATGGCGCGAAGCCCATACAGGCCCAGCCCGGCCCCGACGATCTGGATGGGAGTCGGGTCGACCTCGGGGGCGGGCCAGTGATCGGGCAGCGGGTCGGCTTGCTGCGGCGACTCGGCTCGTTTCGACCGATACTCCGGCGAGCGCAGCTTGGTCACCAGCGGCTCGAGCACAGGGGTCCGCGCGACGAATTCCTCTTCGACGGGCTCCGGAGGCAGACACTCGGTCAGCCCCTCGTCGTCGATCTCGACCAGCGCACGCACGGCATCGGCGGCCGACTGAAAGCGGTCCTTGTAGTCGCGGCGCAACATCTTGTCGAGCCAATCCTGCAACGCCGGCGGGACGGTCACGACCGGGTCGAGCTTGGGATGGGCGGCGCGAAAATGGGCTTGATAGATCTTGACCAGATCCGATCCCTCGAAGAGCTCGCGGCCGCTCAGGAGCTCGTAGGCGACGCAGCCCAGCGAATATAGATCGGACCACGGCCCGTGAGTGCGCCACGGCTGGTTGATCTGCTCGGGCGCCATATACCGCGGCGTGCCGACACAATGGGCGCTCGAGGTGTTCCCCTCCACGGCGCAGGCGATCCCGAAGTCGGCCAACTTCGGGATGAGTCGGCCGCTCCAGCGGCCCAGCAATATATTCTCGGGCTTGATATCACGGTGGATGACCCCTGCGGCGTGGGCGTGAGCCAGCGCGTCGAGCACGGTCAACAAGATGGCCTTGACCTGGCCCCATTGGAGCCGGCCGCTGACCTCGCGCAACGTGCCGTGGCGGGTCAACTCCATGACATAATAGGGCGTGCCCCGGCTCAGCTCGCCGTCGGTCAGCGATTCGACCGGCCGCTGCACTTCGCCGTAGTCAAAGACCCGCACGATGCCCGGGTGATTGAGCCCGGCGACCGCCTGGACCTCGTTTCGCAGCCGCCGGCGCAGCCGCGAATCGGTGGGATCGGCGCCGGTGATGACCTTGATGGCCACCGGGACGAGCTGCTGGACGTGTCGACCGGCGTAGACCACTCCCATGCCCCCGCGACCGATCACCTCGCGCACCTCGAAGGGGCCGAGCCGCTGGTCGAGCAGCGCAGACCCCTCGCTCAGATCCGACCGTCGTTTGACGGCCTCGAAGGAGGCCGAACTCTCCCGGCCGTGATCGTCTGGCGAGGGCGGAAGGGGCGTATTTTTACCGCGTTTGCTCACCGCACCTACCTCATAGCTACGAAATCGACGTCGCGTCGTAGAAAGAGCATCGAGGACCATATATCGGGACGAGTCACATCATGTTCGACAATGTCCTTCGCGGCAACCTTGATCTTGGAGCGACATCGCGTCAAACGCGCGTCAAGAAGTAACGAGGGGCCGGATCACCACGGGTTCGGGTGATCCGGCCCCCCATTGATGGTGCGGCCGTGTGGGGATGGAACGATCCCGCGCAGTTAGTAGGTCCCGTTGACGATGCAGGACTCCGAGACCGCCCCGGCCGCCGAGTCGAGCGGCACGTCGAAGGTCCCGTCGCGCACCGCCAGCCCCTTCGAGCAGATGCCATCGATGGGCGTGGTCGACTCCTCGCCTCCCCAATGCCTGTCGACGTCGAAGATGAACGCGGCCACGCCCGCCTCTTTGACGCCCAGAGCGCGAACTTGGTCGATCGTATCCTCTTCGACGTAGTGGTCGTGTTCGAGAAGCATATCCCCTTCACGGTGGATGGTGCGCACGCGGCAGTCGTACGTACCGTTGACGATACAGTGCTGGTCGCGCCTGGTGCCGAGATCGTCGATGCGCAGATCCCAGATGCGCGACTCGATGCGGTAGATGCCCAAGTCGGTTTCGCCCGGATCGAGGTTCGCCACCTGCACCTCCGTGCAGCCCTTGGCGGTGACCGTCGTGTCACCGTCGGTATTTCCGTTGTAGGCGCACTCCTCGCCGGTTCGCTCCTCGTTGATGATGAATTCTTTGGGCACGTTGATGGTGCTGTCGTCCAGCAACGTCTCCAGATCGTAGGTGACAGAGCCGATGGTGATGTTGCCGTAGCGATCGGTGATGACGTCGAGCAGGAAGTGGTTGAAGCCGTTGACGATGCCCTCGCCGTCAACCACGCCGGTGGAGTAGCCGAGCTGGATGAAGTCGAAGTTGAACAGTCGCCTCTGGCTCCCATCGGCGGGCACCCCGGTCAACCCTTCAATATATTTTTGGAGCTCCTCGACATTGGTCCATGTGCCATCGCCCTGCGGGATCAACCCGCCGCCGTTATAGGTGCGCAGGTCGACGATGACCGTGTAGCGGTCCTCGTCGGAATCATAGCTGGTGGTCATGAATTTGGAGGTGTCGAGCTGACTCGGGTCATCGAAGCTGGCCAGGTCATAGTGAATGCTAGCATAGGTGCAGCGATCGCCGTCGGGGAGCGGCTCCTCGGGGCATTCACATTGATACTTATCGACTTCCGGGTCGCATTCGGTGCCGAATACGGGGTCGCCGAAGTCGGGGTCGGAGGAAGACTCGACCTCGACGCCCTGCAACTCGGTCTCGGTGCTGTCGATGAGCATGCCGTCGGAGCGCATCAGCGTGACGTCGTACTTATAGAGATAGCTGCCGTCCTCGACGGTCGTGTCTGTGTCCGTAGTGCTGGAGAGCGCCACATTCGCGCTATCGGCGGCGGAGCCGGTCCACAGCGCCTGGACGTTGGTCGGAGAGTTGACCTGCGTGGTGCCCGCGTGGACCACGCCAATCGAGTTGCAGGTACTCGCCTCGATGACCTCCCAGCTCCAGTCGAGGTGGTAGTCGTAGATGCCCAGCTCTTCGCCGGGCAGCGAGCGCGGATAGTTGTCGGCGTTGAAGAGCGTGTCGTCGTGATAGCCGTCGCCGTTGGGGGAAAACAACGGATGATCGACCGCGATATTGGTGACCTCCAAGATACCGGAGTCGCCGATAAACAGCGGCTCCATCTCGTCGCTGGGCCGTGAGTGCACCTGGACATCGAGGCTCGATCCGGGGCTGGATTGGAGCTGGACGCTGATCGTGTGGGTGCCCGCCTCGAGGTCGAGCGAGTGGCGGAAGCGCTTGCCCGGCGCGACCTGTTGGGGTTCGACGACCGCCTCACCATTCACATAGATCGTAGCCGAATCGGCGTCATTGGTATCGACCGTCACGCAGACACGGCTGTCCACGGCCAGGTCGAAGCCTCGAACGTCGTCAATCGGCGCGCCGGAGCTGCGCTGAAAGTTCTCGGCCAGCTCCAACTCACCGCTGGCACAGGGATCGGCGGCGAGGCTCGACGGCGACGGCCGAGCGTTCATCCCGCAGAGCGTCGTCGTCGAAGAGCCGTGCAGCGCGCTGCGCTTCTCGTCGCTCGAGTTCGCATCATGGTCAGCGCCATCGACCAACGAACAACCGCTCAAAGCTAAGCTTGCGATGCCCAAGAGTAAGACAAGGTGCGAATATCTGGCAGCGTTAGACTTCATCAGCTACTTCTCCCGTATTGCCGTAACTTGGCTTGTTTCATCCAGCCAGAAAACACCGGCCAACGGACAACAGCCTCAGACAGCACACACGAACTAAATTATGAGGAATGCAGAAATCTCTAAGGTGAGTATAACGGGCCTCGGCAAAAAGAACAAACAAAAGACGACAAAATAAACACTCTCTACAGATAGACTCCGTTCGCGACGAAGTCATCTACAAACACCCGCGCCCGGAGTCGATCGCCATGGATCGAGGCTCCGGGCGCGGGTGGTGTCCCGATGGTGACTGCGAAAGTAAGGTTAGTAATCCTCAGTGGGCTGGTCCATTTCCTCCATTGGCTCCTGTCCTTCCATCGGCCCGCCCCCGGCCGGCTGCTCTTCGTAGAGTGGCTCGACCTTGTCCGAGATTTCCTCCCAATTATTGTGCACCTCATCGAGGTGCTCTTCGACCTGGCTTTCGAGCTCGTCATAATTGGCCTGTTCCTCGGACTCCATCTGCTCGAGGATGGAGTGCGCTTGCTCGGAGTTCTGCTCGATGGTGCTCACCGCCTCCTGCTCGTCGGCCTCGAGCGTCTCGGTGTCCAGGCGATTGACGTAGACGTCGACGGTACCGAGGGTCGCCAGGGACTCACGTTTGAAGTCGAATTGGGCTTGCTCGATATTGGTGCGCAGGTCGTCCTCGAACATCACCGCCGAGGCGGGAATATCGAGCTCGTCGGAGACGTGCTCACGCACGTCCTCCATAGCCTGCTCCTGCTCAGCAGCTGCAGGCGGTTGCTCCCCGGGTTGCTCTTGTTCAGCCATGGGTTCGTCGACCGCCGGCTCCTCCTCTTGCTGTTCACCCATGGGTGGCTGCTGCTGATCACCCATCTGGGTGTCCTCCCGTTCACAGCCGACGACGGCGCCCGCCAATAGCAAGGCAGCCAGTATAGCGACAAGACGCTTGATCATGGCATTCATCATGACCTCCTATGATCCGATGCAGCCAAACCCGATGGCTTGGCTGTACACTTCGATGTCGGGTGTTCGACCTTCTGGCCCCACCGCAGCGCTCGACGGTACAGAGTCCCCCGCCGGACGCGACTTCAGAGCCGAAAGTCGTCCCGACCACACTCAGCCGGCCGGGACAGCGATACTTCTCCCCTACACTGTCAAGGAAAACACCCCACACAGAAGTCAACGCACGAGACAGCCAAGACCCGCCGTATGCCGCGATCTCGCCACTCGTAGAGGTTATGTGGCTTCGGTGGCCGTGGGTCTTTCCGAGCCCCCCGCCCGGATGGTAGTCAGCGCGGACGGTCGTCGCGATCGACGATACACGCCCAATCGAATTGAATGACCTTTTGCCAATTGCCAGGAGTCCCCAATGAGCCGTGACATCTCCTTTGACGAATACCAGAAGCTGGCGGGCCGAACCGCCATGTACCCGGGGCGCGACGACGACGCCCTCGCCCCCTATCCTGCCCTGGGCCTAGCCGGTGAGGCCGGCGAAGTCTGCGAGCATATCAAAAAAGCGATCCGCGACGACGGCGGTGAGATCACCGACGAGCGCCGCCGCGCGCTGCGAAAGGAGCTGGGCGACGTGCTGTGGTATTTGGCCGCGTTGAGTTCGGAGTTGGGCCTTCAGATGGGCGACATCGCGCGCGCCAACGTCGAGAAGCTCGCCGACCGCCAAAAGCGTGGCGTAATCCACGGTGAGGGCGATGATAGATGAGAGGCATTGCGACCCGACGCACTTGCCCCTACCTTTAGGGGCGTAGGCAATCGTCCGTAAAAGTCAACCGTACCGGCTATCACAGAGGTGGAAAGAATGAACAGTTGGAAGATCGGCTTTCTAAGCATTTTCGTCGCAGTTCTCGTCGTCGGGCTGTCCTCGCCCGCCTCTGCCGCTGAGTGTGCCGGGGTCAGTGCGCCCAACACGGTCACCGTCGACGGCACCGAGCTCACCCTGAATGGCCAGGGCATACGCGAGGCGACCATCTTCAAGGTCGACGTCTATGTCGCCAGCCTCTACGTCGAGAGCAGAAGCAACAACGGCCAAAAGCTGGCCGCTTCCGACTCCCCCAAGCGTCTGGTGCTCAGTTTCGTGCGCGACGTGGACCGCAGCGACGTCACCGACGCCTATAAAGAGAGCTTCAAGAAGACCGCCGGCGGCCAGCACTCCGCGCTCGCCCCCAAGCTAAAGAAGCTCAACAGCTGGATGAGCGCCATGGAGGAAGGCGACACCCAGACGTATACCTACGTGCCCGGTGAAGGACTCGAGGTCAACATCAACGGCAAGACCAAGGGCACCATCGAGGGCAAAGACTTCGCCGAGGCTTTCTTCAAAATCTGGTTGGGCGCAAATCCCCCCAATGAGGGCCTCCAGCGCGGGCTGCTCGGCGGGTCGTGCGACTGAGTTCTCTCGGAGTAAAGATGTCTCCCCGTTTTTGTCGCCGCGCCACAGCTTTCTGCGTAGCCACGTTGCTCATCACCAGTGGTTGCGACCGCTCTGCGGCGACCGATCGGGCCCCCAAAACTGCGCCGGTCGGGTCTGAGGGTCTGGCCGAAGAGCAGCCAGCCCCTCCGGCCGCCCCCCCACCACCGAGCTTCGAGCGCCCGGCGCCTCCTGCGATAGCGCCGGAGAGCACGCAGCCAAAGACGGAGTACGTGCGACGGGCCGAGGAGCGATTCGAGCGGCTCGTGCCGCGCGCATCTTTGAACTCGTGGCAGCGCTTCGAGAACCTTGTCTACGAGGCCAATAATATGGAGATGCGCGGCCCACGCGCCCACGACGGCAAGGGCCCGTATGCGCGAAGCGGCCGGGAGATCGCCGAGACATGGCGCAGATATGCGCGCGGGGTGCGCGGATTTTTCGTCCTGCGCGACTCGCTTTACAGTCAGCAAGACCACCCCTATTTAAACGAGCCCTACGCACCGCTCTTGCCGCCCAATTGGGTCACCGCCGTCGCCCACGCCTCGACCGGCGAGGAGGCTTCATTCGAGCCGATGGCCTTGCCGGAGCTCGACGACGACGCCGCCTGGCGCGCCTTCGAGACGCCCGAGGCGCTCTTCGGTGAGCTGCCCCCGAGCGACTCGCTCTTCGAGACCGCGACGGCCCGCTTCGAAGGCGACGAGCCGGCCGGCGCAACCACGCGCACCGACAACGCGCGCCGCACGCTGCACATCCTCAACCACGACGTGAAAGCGATGTCCGCGGCCGTCGAGGCCGGCCCCGAGGCCGTCGCAGAGGTCGGCGCCGAGCGTATCGCCGCCAGCGACCGCACCTACTTCGGCGCCGAGATCCGCCGCCGACACATCATCCCCATCTTTGTCGAAAACCCCGACGACCACGAACTCGACGAGGGAAAGGGCGTCGATATACCCGGCCGCGAGGTCTCCGAGGAGGTCCTCCAGACGGTCTTCGAGTCCATCTACCGCCGCCGCCTTGCCGACGGCGACCTCGCCATCGAGCGCTACGACCTGTCCCAGCCCAGCCAGCGAGCCCGCGCCATCGGCGTGCTCGAGGCGCTGATCCCTCAATCGGACCAAACCGGCTCAGACAAGACAAGCTCGGGCGACGCAAAGATCTGGCTGTGGGTGACCGGAGAGCTCGATCCACATAAGAAGCTCAGAGGCGAGGACGCCCGCGCCTACGTGGAGAGCTTTCGCGGCGAGCTCGAGCAAGCTGACGTCGACACCAGCCGACTCGAGCTATTCAGCAAGCCCACCGTCGAGCTGCCCCGCGACGGCCTCGAGGCCGCCGTCGAGCGCGAACTCTCCGACTTCGAGCGGCTCGACATGCCGATGAGCATCAACCTGCCGACGAGCGCTCGAGACCTCTTTGATGTGCTCTGTTGCGAGGAATGAGCGCGTTCTTGGGGCTTGGGGCGTGAGGCTCGGGGCTCGGCAACCTCGAGCCTCACGCCCCAAGCCCATTGGCAATATTGCCCGCTTGGGAGCAAACCCAACGAGCAGCAAAGACTGCCGTGGGATTATTTTAATCGAGCCTATTCGGATTGCGCGGCCTCGGCCTCGACGATGATCTCGACCTTCTTGCCGACGAGCACGCCGCCGGTCTCGAGCGCCTGGTTCCAGGTCAGGCCGAAGTCCTCCCTGTTGACCTCGCCGGTGAGGCTATAGCCAACCGACAATCCGCCCCAGGGGCTTTGAGCCGGCCCGAGCTGCTCGCCGGTGAGCACGATCGGCCCGGTGACGCCGCGGATCGTCAGATCTCCGGCGACCTCGACCTTGCCGTCGCCGACCTCGCGCAGATCTGTGCTCACGAACTCGATGGTGGGATACTCGTCGGCTGCGAAGAAATCCTCCGAGAGCAGGTGCCCGTCGCGCTTTTCATCGTTGGTGTCGATGCTGCTCACGTCGATTTTGGCGTTGATCGACGATCCCGCAAGGTCGCTCGGGTCGAGGTCGATATCGGCCTCGAAGCTCTTAAAATCTCCGCGCACCTTGCTGATCATCATGTGGCGTACGGCGAATCCAACCTTCGTGTGGGAGTTGTCTAGTTTCCAAGTCATCGTCTGTTCCTCGGTCTGTAGGTAAAGCTTCTGTGAGTGAACGCATTGAGCTCTCCGGCGCTATGGCCGAGATACATCAACATTAAACAGTTAAACATTAAAGTAAATAGAAAATTCCTCGTTTCCCACCGAAAAAACCGTCCTTGCACATGCTCGCGGCTGCGGCGCGGCCCTGCCGAAGGCGGCGCTTGTGGCACAACGCCTTGCCGAGCTCCTCGCTAAGGACTATCCTGCGGGTCACCCGACACCACACTATTTGGCGCCCGCCTGCCCGCAGGCCGTGCGCGCCTGAAGCCAACCGCGAGAAGATCATGGCCGATGCGAACGAGAGTCATTTCAAACAAGCCACCTCGTTGGTGGCGCGCACGTTGCCCTTCTTGGGCGTCAACCTGGCCGTCTACGGTGCCTTCTTCATCGTCAGCTTGGTGTGGTTCGCCATCTGGGGCGGGCTGGCCTTCTTGATGACCACATTGGGCTTGGAGATCGTGGCCGGGATCTTCGTAGTCATCGGCTTTGGTGCGGGGGCGGGGATCGTCAAATTCGCCCGGCGCTATTTGCTCTATATGGTCAAGGGGGCCCACATCGCCACGATGACCGAACTCCTCAAGGGCGGCCGCCTCCCGGACGGCATGAACCAATTCAAATACGGCCGCGAGGTCATCGAGAACCAATTCAAGGATATGAGCATCCTCTTTGGCGTCGACACCCTCGTGACCGCCTCGCTCAAGGCGTTGCAGCGCAAGGTATTGCGCATCTCCAGGTGGCTCCCGCTGCCCGAAGGGGCGCAGAAGGCGGTGCGCATCGTCACCGAGATCCTCAACCGATCTTTGACCTATGTCGACGAGGCCATTTTGTCCTACGCCATCTACCGCGGCGAGGACAACGTGTGGAATAGCGCGCGCCACGGCGTCATCCTCTACGCGCAATCCTATAAGCCGATCCTGATCACCGCCGCCAAGGTGTGGGTGATGGGCAAGGTCATCGGGTTTGTCGCCTTTTTATTCTTTCTGGCGCCGGCCGCCGTGGTGATGCTGATCGCCCAATCGCTCATCGTACAAGTCGTGGCGGTGATCTTGGCGCTGGTGGCCGCATGGGCCTTCAAAGCGGCGCTCTTCGAGCCCTTTGCCCTGGCCTATACCCTGGTGACCTACCATCACTCCATCGCCGGGCAGACCCCCGACCCAGAGTGGGACGAGCGACTCCAGAGCGTGTCGGGCAAATTCCGCGAGCTGACCAACAAGGCCGACGAGGCTGCCAAAAAGGCGCTGCCCCAGCGCTCGGCCCAGCCCGCCCAGGCCAGCTAACCGGCGTCTCGCGCCTTTTGCCTTTCCCCAAGCCCCAAGCCGTTGCCGTTGCGGTTGCGGTTCCTGGACCCCTGGCCCCCCAAACCCGCAGTTCCCCAAGCCCCAAGCCCGCAGTTCCCCAAGCCTCAAGCACGCAGTTCCCCACCGACGACGCGTCCGGAGCCCTCGCCGGGATAATCGCGCCGGTTGGCGCCGGGGTAGGCGAAACCGTTCAAGAAGAGCCGACGCGGACGATCGCCGCGATTCGGCGGGCTACCGTGGATGACGTAGGGGCCAAATAGCGCGACGCTCCCCGGCTCCATGGTCACGGTGACCGCCTGAGCCGGGTCGTAGCTCGCCTCCGGGAGCTGGCCGGTGTCGGGGTCCGGCGAGATGTGTCCCTGGCGATGGCTGCCGGGGATGAACTGGAGTGGGCCATTTTGGAGGGCCATCGGGTCGACGGCGGTCGCCGTCTCCACAAAGCTTCCGGTGCCGTTGATATCGGTCCATAAGTCGGTGCCATAGCGGCGATGCTTGCTGTCCTGGTGCCACTCGAAGGCGACCTGATCGCCGGGAAATTTGAAGTGGGCCTGATTGATGAGCTGTTCGGCCGTGGAGGCTCCCAGGAGTTGGGTGGCCATGCTGACCAAGCGGGGGTCCTGGCCGAATTCGGAGAGCGCCGGCGCGGCCCCGCCACACCAGACCACACGGTGGATGCGGTGGCGGCCACCACCGGGCACATCGACCACAAATTGAGAACCGTCGACCAATGTGGTCTCACGGAGCTCTCTCGCGGTGGCCTCGAGCCGTTCGAACGCCTCACGCATACGAGCCACCTCACTGGCCGAAAACACATCCTCGACCACCAGAAAACCCTGCTGTTCGAAGCGTTCGACCTGCATCGACGTCAGCGGCGCTTGGGCATTCATGATGTCCTCCGGCGGAAGTTGCTCTAATAAGAAGCTACGCTCCCCCTATCTCGGAAACAAACGAGCCGCATCAACTAAAGCACTCCTATTTCGGAAACCGGATAAATTGGCAAAGTCAGGCCAGATGGATGTCGGTTTGGCCGATTGACAGGTAGCAGCGCTACATGGATTGAGGACAAACCGACAGACACTGGTCTGACGAAGCCAAGACTCCGGGTTTCGGAGTAGGAGTGATTTAGTCCCCACGCCCGAGCGGTGAGCCTCGGGTGTCTTGTTGCTCATACAACGCGAGGAACGCCTCGGTAGCCAGCCGCGCTTCCACCACCGGGAGGCCGCCCTGGTCTCGGATTGCCTGGGCTGCCGTATCGGAGAAGACTCGCACGAGCACCTTCTGGTCGGGCAGCGACGACAGCACCCGCGCGTTATCCGCCATGCGTCCGATGGTCGAGACGACGATCTTTGCGCCCTTTGCTCCCGCACGAGCGAGCACCTTCGGGTCGCTGCCGTCTCCACGAATCGCCCGGACGCCGCGCTCGCTCAGTCGCGCGACGACATCGGGATCTTCGTCGATGACGACCACCGGCACGTTGTCGTGCCGGAGGCGCTCGAGCACTAACTGGCCGGTTTCCCCACAACCGACCATCACCACGTAGTCGTCCTGAGGAGGCGCTTGCGGCGGTGACTGCCGGCGAGGATACCAACGGGTCAGCCAGTGCACGACCGCGTCCGATGAGGCCAGGGGAGACAGCGCCATCGTGATGACGACGACGGCTGCGACTACCGACAGAAGACCCTCATCGACGTGACCCAGGCCCAGGCCGATCAGGATGACCACAAGCGCCAACTCCCCCGAGTTGGCCAACGCGGTGATCGCCGTGATCGATGAGCGCGTGTTCAATCCCACGCGGCGAATAATCGGCCACAGCAGAAGGGGCCTCAACAAGAAGACCCCGCCGATAAAGAGCATCTCGGCGGTCAACTGCGCCGGATTCGGGACGCTGACGAAGGTCCCCAAAAAGACGAAAAAGAGCACCGTAAAAAAGTCCGAGAACGACACCACATAGCTGCGTACGGTGCCGCCCACCGGGAAGGCCGACAGAGACAGACCAGCCAGAAATACCCCCAGAACGAACGGCAGCCCCGCCCACCAGCAGATGCCCGCGAATAGGAATAACAAGGCGAGGACGAATAACAATCGCTCTTCTTCGCTCAGGCGCGACTGGACCAAGACCTTGGGGGCCAGCCATCCTTTGACCAGCCACGTACCCACGCCCAGCACTGACACCGCGATAAGTGCCCGCTGAGTCGACACGACATCGCCCGTGACGAGCACTGCAAGCGACAAGATAGCAATGATGGCCGCATCCTGGGTGAGGCTGATGGCCCTGACCACCCGACCGACCGGCTCATAGAATTGCTCGCGCTTCCGAAAGAGGTCGACGGCAACCACCGTCGAGCTACTCGACAGCGCCAGCACCAGATAAGTTAACGTGAGCGTGTCGAGTCGTAGTACCCGCCACAACATCAGGGCGATAGCGACGGTCACAAGCAAGTAAAGTATTGTGACAACCACGGCTATTGGCCGATAGCGGGCGACATTTTCGCGATCGATCTCGGTGCCGGAAGCAAAGATCAAAAACGTCGCGGCCAGCAGCAAGCCGCTTTGCACCAGCTCGGCATCCAGCGCGATCGGCAACAGCCCGAGACCCACTCCGGCGAGAATCGCCAGAACGGCCGGCGGGAGGTCGAGTGCGCGCGCAACACCCAGGGCGATTGCCGCAGCAGCGATGGCCAATGCGATCGTCGTCATGATCGAACCGCCGCCGCTTGGTCCAACTCCTCGATCAGCCGATCAGCCGCCAACGTCTTGGCTTCGATGACCTCCGGTGTGCCCACCTCTTGCAGTTGCTCGATCATCCAGCGGTCGAACCCATAGATGACACAACGGACCCCCATCTGGTGCATGCGGAACGCAAAGAGCTTGTTGACCGCCTCGATTCTCAGCGCCGAGAACGCCAGCTTCGCGTGGTCGACATGGGCATCTTCGAGAGTCGACACAAAGTCGACATCGCCGATCAACGTCTCGCAGGGCAGCTCAGAGAGCTTCGCGGCGTCAGTGTCGATGGCGACCACCTGTTCGCCCAATTCGTGCAAGCGCCGGGCGACTTCTCGGCCGAGCTCGTTCATCCCGACCACCACGATATGGCCGCGACGTTTGGGCAGACCGGGCTGTTCATCCGGGGATGTTCCTGCACCGAAAATACGCAACAGGCCGGTCCTTTGGACCTGCTCATAGAGGGGTTCGCTATATAGGATCATGTAGGCCGACAAGCTGATCGTCACCACGCCGACCATCGTGATCAGCGACAAGACTCCGTCGCTGATCATTCCCATGCCAACTCCCATCGCCGCGAAGATAAATGAGAATTCGCTGATCTGAGCGACGGTAACGCTGGTGAAAAACGAGGTGCGCTCGGAGTAGCCGAAGCGGGCGATGATCCACATGAAGATGAACGGATTGCCGATCAAGACAAAGGCGGACAACACCATCGCCTCGAGCCAGTAATCGGTCGCGGCGCCGAGTTCGGTTTGCGCCCCCAGGGAGACGAAAAAAATCGCGATAAAGAAGTTCATCAACGGGTGAATGCGACGGCGCAAATCGTCGGCGACATCGAGCTGCGCGATCGCCAACCCGGCCACAAATGCCCCGATCTCCAGGGAGAGCTCGAGCAACTCGGCGGCCAGAACAAACCCGAAACACCACGCCAAGCTCCACATATACATCACCCGCGGCGCACGAGTCGCCCATCCCAAAGCCCGGGGAAGCAAATAGCGGGCGGCCCCGAGGGCCACGACTACCAGCAACACCACCCCACCAAACGCCCTGGCCAGGCTGATCATCACTTCGGTGGTCGACACCGCCTCCGAGGCGCCCAGCCCGGCGAGCAGGGTCAAAATGACGATGACCACCAAATCTTGGACCAAAAAGATGCCCACCGCGATGCGTCCGTACAGCGACTGCAGGTCACCCTTTTGGTCCAACAATTTGACCACGACCACCGTGCTGCTGAAGGTCAGCGCGACCGCGATGAACAACGCCTCCATCCAGCCAAAGCCGAGCAGCCACGCAAGCAGTACGCCGCCGGCGGCGGTAAACAGCACTTGCCCCAAACCGGCCGCCAACGCCACCTTGCCGACTTGGCGGATGCGCTCGAGGCTGAGCTCGACCCCGACCAAAAAGAGCAGCAAAACGATACCCATCTTCGAGATGGCTTCGAGGGCCACATCCTGACTTGGCTGGGGCGCCGCCCACCCGGAAAGCGGCCCGATGATCAGGCCAGCCAGCAAATAGGAGACGATCGACGGCATGCGCGCCAGCCGCCCGACAAAGACCATCACCGTGGCCGCCACGATCAGGTACGCCAGACCCACCAACAATTGTCCCGTTGTCGCATCCATGAGCACCGCCCCGCCTAGCGGTTGATGACCATCACGTCACATGAGGCGTGATGCAGTACGTATTTTGCAACGTCGCCCATCAAACGCTGCGCGACGATCCTCTTGTTTCTTCCCACCACAATCAGTTCGCAGCGCTGCATAAACGCCGCATGAAGCAACGCTTGGGGTGGATGACCTCGGCGGAGCAGCAACCTGAGGCGCTCTTCTGGCATCTCGAGGTGTTCCAATAGGTCGCTTAGTTGGGCGCGAGCCTGTTGGCTGATGGCCGCGTCATCCTCGCGCGACACTCCGCTGACCAAGGGTACGGTGAAACTAAACTCGAGCTTTCGCTCGAACGGTGGCGAGTAGGCATGAAAGACGGTAATTTCGGCCGTGTCGGAAAACAGCGAGGCTGCGCGGACCACTCGTTCGGACATGGGCGCTAGCGCCACGCACGCCAAAATGCGGCGATAGTCTTGGTCTGCAGTGAGACGACAAACCAACATCCGCGGCACGCCGCGCTTAACCAACCGCTGGGCTATCGTGCCCAAGAGCCTAGATGGCCCCGGAGACTCGGAGGACGCACCCACCACCACGAGGTCGGCCGGCGTGGTCTCGAGCGCCTCCTCGAAGGCGGCGGCCGGACTCGCCTCATAAAGTCGTCCCACGGCGTCGACGCCGGCGGCTCGTGCTCTCTGCACCTCGGCATCCAACAGTCCCCGTCTTTGTTCGGGCGTACGACCGTCACGCGTCGAGGCCAGCCCAAATCGTGCCAACAGGGCTTGGAAGCGACCACCAAACGCGTGGATAATCTGCAGCGACGCATCGTGTTGCGCGGCCAGCCTAGCCGCACGTTCGACTGCACGCCGAGCTGATGGTGAAAAGTCAGTTCCCACGAGGATATGCGATAGCTCTTCCATTCTCACCCCCTCCCAGGACGAGCGACGAGATCGACGTGACGACACCCGCGCTCGACAACAGAATCAGCGCCGATGCGATGGAGAGATGGAGATCGCCAAGGTGACGATGCCGAGCAATGAAACGAACGCTCCCATACCGGATTCTCGCTGGGGCATGTATCCGCAGCCAGGCCCTCATAGGATAATCACGAGAGAATGTAGTTCAGCCCACCTTTCGCCGGAGCCCCAAGCCCCAAGCCGGCAGTTCCTCAAGCCCGCCCTACGAGTACTTGCCCGGGCACAGGCGCCCCGCTTCGGCCCACGGGTCGTCGGCCTCGCGCACACAATCGAGCGTAAACGGGAGCAGCAATTCAGTCGCGAATTCGGGCGGCTCGTCGGAGGTGGCGAGTTGGGTGAGCAGGCGCGCGGCGATGGGATACCACCTGGCGGCCTCGCCCTGCCATTTGACCTGCACGCGCTTGTTGGCGCTGTCTTGGCCGTCGCGGATGAACTCGAGCTCCTCGTCGAGGATGCGCTCGAATAGCTCACTGCAGACCCGGCCGTGGGCGAGCTCGGCCCACAGCTCCCAGCGCGAGCGCTCGGTGGTCGCCAGGTCGTCCATGATGCGTACGAAGACCTCCTCGCCGCGCGCGTTGGTCATCGTGGCGGGCAGCGCCACGCAGCCGTTTCCGCATAGCCAGTCGGCCAGGTATTGCAGCGCCTGGAAGACGTTGTAGCGGACCTCCTCGGGGTCGTCGTTGGCGATGACGTCGGAGGTCTCCACATTGGCGGCGAGCACCCCGCGCAAGTAGCGCGGGTCGTCCTCGGGCAGGCCGGGCACGTCCTCGCCGAAGACGAATTCGAGCAGCGGCTCGCGCTCGACCGGGTCGGGCACGAGCTGCTCGATGAGTCTCTCCAGTACGTCCTCGTCTCCATCTTCGCGAGAGCGCTGGAACGCCTCGACCAACGCGATCCCCGGGCGCACGAAGTCGGGATGCGCCACCCAGAAGCCATCGAGGCCACGCTTTAGCTGGGCGACCACATCCCGGATATAGCCGACCATGCTGACCTCGAAGGACTCGCGGTTTCCGCCCTCGAAGAGCACTCCATACATGCCGCCGATCTTGATGGCCTCGAGCGGATCGAGGGCGCGGGCCAAAATCTCGTGGGACTCCTTGATGTGGTTGATGACGATATTGGGGTCGGCTTTGACCGGAATCCGGTAGCGCGGGTCGTTTCGAAATACGCGCGCGGTCGACGCCAAAAAATCGTGCCAGCCGAGGCTTCCGCCCAGAAAATGCGGCGACAGCGCCTGGGCGATTTCACGGATGCGAAAGATGGCCCGCGGGTTCTCGAAGACGATAAACAGCCGCACACTGCCGGCCTCATACTCCGGATGGCGCTCTCGCACCATCGCCTCGGCATGGCCGACCAGCGATTTGATATAGGCGGCCTCTTCTTCGTTTTCGAGCTTGGGTACGTAGAAGACCAGCGCCTCGGGCCGCTGCCAGTTGTGAAAGAGGTGCATCGCAAAATCGAAGAGATGCAGCGGCAGCGGCTGGCCGTCGAGCAAGTGGTTGCCATCGGGAAGCGCTAGGCCCGGGATGCGCTTGATCGGCTTGGAGAGCTTGTCGTCGGCCAGCTCGTAGGTCTTCTGGCGCGCCTCGTCCACGAAGCGAATCGTGCCGTCGAAGCAGCCGACCAGGTTCTCGCACGCCTTCAAAAAGGTGCGCATGATCGGGGTCTTGGAGTCCTCGTTATCGGCGCCCCACCTGGGCACGGCGCCCGACTCATCGACCAGCTCGGTGACCAGCGACGGCTCGTTTTTGGGCCGCCGGTGCAGCGCGTTCATCGCGTTGATGGACATCTTGGCGGTATCCGGCGGGCCGAAGAGCGTCACCTGAATGCCCCGCATAAACTCCGGCACGCCCACCGGCTCGAGCTCGTCGGGGCTGGCCTGCTGGTCGGCCGGCGGCGGCCCGACCACCACGCGGCCGTCCTCGTCGGTGCGGCCGACGGGCGTCTCGTAGTCCGGCGACAGGTAGTCACGACCGGCGTTCTTCTCGGCACACTCGGCCACGGTCTCGTCGATGAAGTCGCGGTCTTTGCCACGCTGGTCGAGCACTGCGCGAAGCTCGTCGCGCGTTCGCCGGTACAGCTCACAGACAAACTCGAGCGCCTCGTCGGTCTCGATATGCGGGAACGACTCTCGAAGCCCCGGCGCCACGCTCAGACCCGGAACGGCCGGCACCGACTCGCCCTGCTCTTCGAGCTCTTTTAGCAGCGGCTCGCCCAGATAATCCAGATAATAGGGGATGTCGTACGTGGCCATCTCGTCCTCGATACGCGTTCATTTCGTCACGATTTGGCCACACCATAGCATCGCATTTGGCAAAGGGCATCCGGGTTTGACAGGCTGCGGCCCACGGCAGATAAATGAGCGTTGGCTTCTCCTCTCGTCGAGTCTGCACCGTGTTCGATCGTCTGCATCATCTGCTCGAAATCCCTCGCCCCTGGAAGCACCTGCACTCGCCGCCGGCCCCCGCCGAACCGTATCGGGTATTCACCGAAGACGGCCTCGAGCTCAACCTCCGGCGTGTCCCGGCGCGCGTGCCTGGGGGAGTGGCCGGAAAAAAGGCGCATCGCACTCCGGTGATGCTGTTGCACGGGCTGGCCGCCAACCACCGCGGCTTTCATTTTCGGGAGCGCTCGCTGGCCGACTGGCTGGCGTTTCGCGGCCACGATGTGTGGCTTCCGGAGCTTCGCGGCCACGGCGATAGCCGGCCGGAGAGCTTCGACTGGCGCATCGACGACTACCTCCACTACGATATCCCGGCGATCATCGAGACGATCCTCGCCGAGTCCGGCGCGGAGCGGGTGCACTGGCTGGGCCACAGCATGGGTGGGGTGCTCCTGATGTGCTACGGCATCCTCGAGCCGGGCGCGCCGATCGCCCGCGGCATCACCGTCGGCTCCGCGCTCGACTACAAAGTCGGCGCCACCGGCTTCAGACACCTGCTGGCGATTCGCCCGCTCATCGAGCGCCTCTACGCGGTGCCCTACGGCACGCTGATGCACCTGCTCGCGCCGTCGCTGGGCCGCAGCGTGCGCGCGCCGGAAAGTTTCAACGTCTGGCCCGCCAATATCGAGCCGGCGATGGTGCGCAAGCTGCACGCGCGCGTCTTTCACACCATCCCCACCAGCCTGCTCAGCTCGCTGGCGACCACCTTCGAGGACGGCGGGCTCCGGACCCAGTCCGACTTCCGATTCGTCGAGCACGCCTCGCGCCTGGAGATCCCCACACTGCTCGTCGCCGCGAGCCGCGACGCCCAGGTCTCCGTCGAGGCGGTCGAACACACCCAGAGCCTGCTCGGCGCCAACGCCCAGATGCGCGTATTCGGCGAGGACACCGGCACCAAACACCACTATGGCCACTTCGATTTGCTGCTCGGCCGCCACGCCCCGACCGAGGTCTGGCCCGAGCTGGCCGCGTGGCTGTTGGCGGATGATGGATAGAGGCACACGCGGTGCCGAGAAATGACACCTTGGCACACCAGGTAACGGCCTTGACAGCGAGGCAGGCTGAACTGATAGTTCCCCTTCATACTTAAATATTTTTTTTCCTCTGGAGGGACCATGACCGCTTTTTCTGCTGACAAACCACTCCCTTTTGGCCGGGCGTGCACGCGCATTTTTGCCGCCGTCACCGTCTTAATTCTACTGGTGATGGCTGGGTGTAGCGATGACTCGTCCGAAGGGGCCGGAGAAACCGAAGAAGAAGCCTCACAGGCCTTCACCTATTCGATCGACCCCGACCTCGAGCCGTCGCGCGCCGAACACCCTCGCCCCGGCGAGACGACCGCGCCACTGGTGGCCGTCCAAACCCCGGTTGGCGTGGCTGAAATGGTCGCCAATGAGCTCCTCGTGCAACCGCGCAACGATGAAGAGCTCGCTCAAATCAAAACTCAACTCGGCGCCGAGGTCGTCAGGCAATTTACGGTCGGCGACAACTCGGAGATGGCTCTGTACATGCTCCGTATCGACTCCGAGAAAGCTTCGCTGGACTCCTTTGTCGAGGATATGCGTGCGGTAAGCGAAGGGGGAGAAACGATGGGTCATATGGTCTTCTCCTCGGAGGCAGGCGCGCGCACGATGGCGGCAGCCGTGGGACTGCACCGCCAAGAAATAACCGCCGACCTAACGTGGGTCGGAAAGCCGTCCAGCATCAACACAATGTCGAGCAATGAAGCACCCACGGGCTGGACCCGAAACGGGACGGCGCTGGGCGCCGATGCCTACGATTGGCCGTATTTCAGTGCCACCAGCACTCAAGGCACCGGTGTAGGCGAGGCGTGGTCCATCCTCGATCGCGCCGGTCGGCTCGACAATAAGGTCAAGCTCGCGGTGCTCGATGCCGGCTTTTGCCCCAACGATGACTTCTACGAATCGGAGATCTACGACGTAGCGCTGGGCACAGAAGATGTCGTTGCCAATATACCTCCCCTTCCGTTCACCAACGATGCCTGCACGTGGTCGGACTGGTCGGCCCTGTCGACGAGCGGATGGCACGGCACCCACGTCTATTCGGCAATGATGGGGCAGCACGACAACGGCTTTGGCTCGACCGGCCCCGCCTCTCCGGTCGTCGACACACCGAGCATCATGGCCCACATGATGTACGACACGGTCACGACCCTGATCGCGTTGAAGCTGGTCGATTCAGACGGCGCGAAGATCGCCAATATGTCCTATCATATCCCGATCCCCTACGGGCTCCAGTGGACCCACACCGCCTATAGCTGGGCGATTAAACGATTCTACGATGACGGCATGCTGATGTTCGCCGCGGCGGGCAACGAGGGAGAAAACGTCGACAGTCATTGGACACCGGGGGGAGTCGATATGGGCGAATCGTGGCAATATCTACCTTGTGAGACCCTCGGCGTGATCTGTGTGGCCGGGTTGGCACACGACGACACTGATCTGGCCGGCAATTCAAATTTCGGCCCCGATAGCGTCGACATCGCCGGACCCTATACGGTCGCCGCCGGACCGGATAACGACGAGCCGGCCAACGCCGCCTCGACGATCAACGGCACCAGTTTTGCCTCGCCTTACGTCGCCGGGGTCGCTGCGCTGATCTGGGCTGCCGACCCGTCGCTGTCGAATACGGAAGTGCGCGATATCCTCTACCGAACGAGCCTGCCGGGTAGCTACGGTGATGACGTGCGAAACGGTTATGCCTGCGCCCTGTGCGCGATTCGTTCGATCATCCCCAACACACCGCCGGTCATCGAGTTGATTTCGCCGCAAGCCGACTCGAGCAATCCAGAAGCCGAGGAGATCGAATTCGAGGTCTCGGTCACCGACGTCGAGGACATCGTGCTCGGAGAGACCACCCAGGTCACCTGGTACGACGGCAACCAAGAACTCCACCAAGGAGAGACGTTCTCCCAACGGCTGTGCCCGGGCGTGTACGATCTTCGCGTCGAAGCCATCGACAGCGATGGGGAGACCACCTCATTGGAGTTCCAAATCGAGAGCGTGGCCGGTGAACTGACCGTGGCCATCGCCGGGCCGCGGCTTCGAGACTACCAGGTCGAGGAAGCCAACGATGGCAGTTTGTACGCTGAGGACGTCGATCTAGCCGCGGCCGCCTTCTTGCGCACATGCGACGATCCCGACAGTACCAATATCGACGAGAGCGGGCTGACCTGGCGAGACGACGAGGGCAATATGTTGGGCACCGGCAAGAACCTCACCGTCGATGCCGCCGAGCTCCAGAATAGCTACGGTGATTTCATCTCGAAGAAGATCCTTCTGGAGTTTGTCCACGACTCGAATACCTATTCCGACGAGACGATCTTGTCCCCGTGTGCCATTCGAGGTTCGGGGGTGAGCACCTACGGCGATTGTTCGACCAGCGTCATCGTCGGCGATATGCTCGAACGCATGGGGGACGCGCTGGGCGATGGCGCCTGGGAGGATCCCCAGCGCCAGGCCGACTTAATTGTCGATGAGATCTACGGTGACACCCGTGATTCGCTGGGCCTATGTCCACCTGAAGAGTGTGACCCGAGCTTTCCCCGCCTGGGAAGCACGATCATCGGGGAACTCTATGGTGACTACCACGAGAGCTCCGTCTGGGGACTGCAACAGATGTTGGAAGCCGCGCAAGAAGGGGATTTTGCCGCCTTCGATGCCGCCATGGGTGAAGCACGAAACGCGCTCGGCAGGCTAGACAACATGTCTGAGGCAGACAGAGAATTACTCCAGCGCGGCGTCGCCGTTGGAGCGGCCCTGGCCGAATTCTATTTGCCCGAGTCGGCCGGTGGACAAAACCGATGGGAGGACATGCCCTTTGTGACCAACCCCGACAATATGACCCCGACGCAGATCATGCGCCCGGTCGAAGCGGGTCTTCGCGGCTTCCTCGATTCCACCACGATCACCGACGACCCCACCAGCGACCTCAACGTCTCCGCGGCCGAGTACAGCTCGCTGCGCGAGGCCACCGCAGTGGCCGACGAGCTGCCGTAAGGGGCTGGAGGGTGACGCTCAGGGAACGGATCGGCGCAAATCTCCTCTCAAATCCCTGAGCGTCACCCGCTCACCCTCGCGCCGGCCGGGGATCTCCTCGCGCTCGCCGCGCTTGCTCAACGCGCTCCACACCGACATCCCCAGCGCGATGACCCCGGGGATGACCGCGCTCCAGGTCGCCACCGCATCGCCGGTGATCCCGGTGATAAATGGAGCGACGATGACCACCGCCGCAAAGACCGCCATCGCCCACGAGATGCTCGGGTGATCGTCGGCCAGCGCCCCTGCGCCCAGCAGGACCAGCGCCGCCCCGCAGATAAAGAAGAACCAGCCGCTAAAGACCGACGACGCCGTCGCGATCTGCGCCATCACCGTCGCGATGAGCCACGCCCCGGCGACCATCGCGATCACGTCTTGCCAATGAATCGTCCACCGCTCCATAAGTGCCTCCCATGCCCGTGGGAACTGATGTTCCCCTCAGCATGAAGGTGCGAACTAACGCGGTTGCGGCAAGCCCTCCGGGCCGATGTTGCGTACTCGCCCGACGTGGTCACCTTCGATGAGAAGCCACAACGAAACGGAGGGAGACGATGGCAACCGAGCAGGAGCCCAGCGAGCAACAATCAGGTAAGCAACGCGGCCCCGGCCGCCCCCGGGATCCCGAGCGCAGCCGCGCCATTCGGCAGGCGACCCTCGATCTACTCTCCCGAGAGGGCTACGCCGGCCTGAAGATGGTCGACGTGGCCGAGCGGGCGGGCGTCTCCAAGACCACCATCTACCGGCGCTGGCCGACCAAGGCCGAGATGGTCGTCACCGCCATCGCCGAAGAGATCGAGCCCGACCCCATCGAGGACACCGACGACCCGCTGGCCGACCTTCGCCAACTGGTGGTGCGTTTCTACCGGCGCGTCCTCGGCCAGATCGACGGCCTCGCCCCGGTCGCCCCGGCCGAGCTGCTCGAGGAGGCCGAGGTCGTCGAGCCCTTCCACGAGCACTTTGTCCGCCCGATGCGCCGGCGCGCCGTCGAGATCATCGAGCGCGCCGTCGAGCACGACCAGATCCGCGTCGATATCCAGCCCACCGAACTCGTCGACACGCTGGCCGCCCCGGCCATCTACCGATCCGTCGCGCTCGGCACCCGCGCCGAGCCCGAACTCGCCGAGGCGGTCTTCGAGATGGTGATTGAGGGCGCGCGGGCGCGGTGAGACTTGGCCCGCCCTGAAGCATCCTGCCTCAGCTGGTGTGTGCTTTGGGCCGCGGCGCTTTATGCGGCGCGACCGTGCTCTGGCCCGCCCTGAGGCATCCTGCCTCAGCTTGTGTGTGCTTTTCCGCTCAATCACACATCTGCAGCGAAAAGAAGACACACGTTCGGCGCCCTGGAAGGACGCCGGCGGCCAGGATGGCCGCGGCCCAGTAAACACGTTCGGCGCCCTGGAAGGACCCCGGCGGGCCAGCGCCCCGCGCTCCACAGTCCTCACTTGGAATCACGCCGATCCGTCATACCTTTAAAGGACGAGTATGCCTTCAGTTGCTGTTCGATGACTTCACCTGCGATGAGGACCCCGCCGATGCCAGATCCGACACCTTCCACCCAAGAGCCCATCTGGAACGAATCGACGCTGCGCGCGATGGTGCGCGACGGCCAACGCAGCGCTCAGACCCGCGGGTGGGCGATCGACACGCTCGGACAGATGCTGGACCGGTCCGAGGTAGTCCCGTTGGCCATTGACCTGCTGGAGGCCGAGGATCCCCACGCCGCCGCCTACGGACTGACGACGCTCGAGAGAGTCTGCGGCCCGGAGTGCTGCAATGCGTTGGGCGACTTCTCCGAGCGCGACGACATCAGCGTGTGGGCCGAAGCGCTGTCCAAGGTTCTGCTGGCGAGTTGCTCGGACGAGGAGGGCTGGAAGGAGGCGTTTTCGACGCGCGGTGGGCCGGCGTACTTCGAATTGTGGGCCGATCGCGACCCGCAGGGGTTTTCACGGGCCGCCCTGCGGTGGTGGGATGAAATGGTCGAGGACGATGGGGACTTTCTGGCGGCGTGTGCGACGGCCGCCCAGCCCGAGCTGGCCGGGCCTCTTTTGGAGGCCATCGGGGCGCTGCCCTCGGACGCCTCCGATCGCATCGACTTGGTGGTGCGCGCGATCGGCCAGGCCGGCTTTGGGCTGCCCGAGATCGGCGAGGATATGCCCATCGAGTGGCACCCGCGTGACGAGCATGTCTTTTTGTCGCGCCTGGACGACGAGATGCTCCACGAGCGCTTTAGCGAGTTGGCAGAGCTCGTCGCCGGCGGTCGGTGGCAAGAGGTCACCGAGCATTGCCTGGAGACCATCGAGTCGATCGACGAAATGGGCGCCGGCGAGGTGGGGGCGCCGCCGCTCGAGTGGGCGCTTGGGCTGGCGGATGCGCTCCGAGAGAACCCCGACATCCTCGGCGATGACTACGAGACGGCGCGGTTGAGCTACGCGCTTCAAGAGGCCGCGCTGCTCGACTTCGACATCGAGGCGACGCTCGAGGCGCGCACCGGGCTGGCCGATGCCCTCGAGCTTCACGTCTGGGCGGTCGGCGCCGAGCGTGACCGGCTCGAGGAGATTATCGAGGCGCGGTGGGATGAGAGCGACGAGCACCAAGAGCTCGTCACGCCCTGGCTCGACTCGCTCGACGATGAATTCGAATGGCTCGACGCGCTCGAGGCCGCGGCGCGGCTGCCCGCCTATGACATCACCCCGCATGTGCTCGCCCTCGTCGATGAGATGAACGACGACCGCGCTGCCTACGACCTGGACTGGCCGGCTGAAACCCTCATCGAGGTGCTCAAATATCAGCCGCACGTCATCGAGGCCCACCCCGATGAGCTATTGCTCGGAGATCCGGTCGTCGCCGATTGCGCGCTGCTCGCGCTATCCGAGCAGCCGTGGCGCTGGGCCAGCGAGCTGGTTCTGGAGCATTTCGACGCGCTCGCCGACCGCGAGGAGCCCGATGTGCTCTGGGAGACGACCGCCGAGCTAGCCGACCCGGACAGCCTCGAGCGGCTGCTCGATTATTGGCAACCCGGCGAGTACCGGCTCGCCCACGCAGTGGCGTTCGTCGCAGACATCGCAGGCCGGCTCGACGAGCTGCCCGCGGCGCTCAAATACGACCTCGAACAACTCTCCGACCGGGAAGCCCGCTACGAATCGCGCCTCGAAGCGATGCTCGACGGCGACGAAGGCCTCGAGCGGGCGCTGCCCGACGGCGAGCGTGTCGAGTTGGCGCTGACCTGTCTCGAATGCGGCAAGACCGACTCTTATATCTTCGACGAGCTCTACTTCGACTCCGAGCAAGAGGTCGACCCGGACGCGCCGTTCGACGCCATCTTGCTCGACCGTATCGTCGAGTGCCCCAGTTGCGGGGCGCGCGACCAGTTCAGCCCCACCGAACGCGCCAGCCACCGTGTCGGAGCCATGCTCACCGCGCTGGCCGAGGCGCCCAGGTGGCCCGAGGACGCGCCGATTCAGGTCTGGCACCCGGAGCTGTGGGATGGATCGACCTTCCGTCTGCCCAGCGACGCCATCGAGCGCCTGACCGGCCAGGCCAGAGCCCAGCCCGACGACCCCGAGCCGTGGCGGCGGCTGGGCCATTTTTGCACCCGCTTTCACGCCGATGAGCTGGCCGTCGAGGCCTACGAGTATGCCGACTCGCTCGACGGCCGCGGGGTGCCCGATCCCGCCGAGCTTCGCGAGGTGGGCATCCCGACCGAGCCGGTCGGCCCGCAGGAGGCCGAGCTGCTCCTGGAGCAATATAGCCGCCTGCAGCCGCGCTCGGTCCACGATCATACCGAGGCGGCCGCCAAGCTCGCCGACTCCCCGCTGTGTGAGTGCCTGGTGTCGGCCGATTGGCGAGACGTCGAGGGCCTGGCGACGGTCATGGTCAGCCGAAAGACCACCGATCATAGCTATGCCGCGGCCGCATTTTTGGTCGACCTCGCCTGCCAGGGCATCAAGACGGTCATCTTCCCTGCGGCGCTCGACGAGGCCGCCTACAACGAGCTCAAAAGCCGCCTCGAGGACATCCACGGCGCGCTCGAGCCATGCGCACCCGCACAAGCCGCGCGCATCTTGGACACGGCGGTGCGCTTCGCACTCGCGCTCGGATTCTTCCCGCACGACGACTTCTTCCCCGCCCGTCAAATCCTAAAGGGCCACGACCCTGCCGACGCCGAGGAACACGTACCCACCGGCGAGGAGGGCTTCCCGGTCTACGTCGGCAACCCCGACGCGCTGGACCCGGAGCTCGAGCGCCTGTACCGGCGCACCGGCCCCGACGGCTTCGTGTCGCTATGAATACCCTTATGCGCATCAACTCGCGACTCGATAAGCGGAGCCGATAGGCGTAGCGCCGCCCCCGCTTTTCAGGGGGCCTTTGTAGCTCCATGTGACCGAAGCGTAGCGAAGGGAACGTGGGGTGGGGGTTGTCCATATAGAACACCTTCGTTATTCGACCCTTACCCCAAGCTCCCTTCGGTCTCTTGAGGCTACAAAGGCCTCACAAACTACGTTCGGCGGCGCTTCGCTTATCGGTGAGCACCCTTGCGAAGTCTAGCGCTATCTATAACCCGCCGCCTGCAGGTCGAAGAGGCGCGCGTAGGTGCCTCCGAGGTCCATGAGCTGCTCGTGGCTGCCGAGCTCCTCGACCGCGCCGTCGGTCAGCACCGCGATGCGGTCGGCCATGCGCACCGTGGAGAAGCGGTGCGAGATGAGAATGGCGATCTGGTCGGTGGTCAGATCTTTGATGCGCTCGAAGACCTCGGCCTCGGCGCCGGCGTCCATCGCCGAGGTCGGCTCGTCGAAGACCAGGATGTCAGCGCCGTCTCGCATGAACGCGCGCGCCAGGGCGATCTTTTGCCATTGGCCGCCGGAGAGTTCGCGGCCGTCCTTGAACCAGCGGCCGAGTTGGGTGTGGTAGCCCTCGCTCATCTGCTCGACGAAGGGCGCGGCCATCCCGCGCTCGCCGGCGTCGGCCCACCTGGATTCGTCCTCGAAGTGGTTGACGTCACCCACGCCGATATTCTCGCCGACCTTGAATTGGTAGCGCACGAAGTCCTGGAAGATCACTCCGATGCGCTCGTGCAGCTTGTCCATATCCCAGTCGCGCAGATCGGTGCCGTCGAGCAGAATGCGCCCCTGCGACGGGTTGTACAGCCGGGTCAGTAGCTTGATGAGGGTGGTCTTTCCGGAGCCGTTCTCGCCGACCAGCGCCAGCTTCTGACCCGGCGGCAGGTGCAGGTCAACGCCTCGGATGGCGTAGTCGTCTTGGCCGGGATAAGCGAACCAGACGTCCTCGAAGCGAAGCCCGTCGTCGGAGTCCTGACCGGCCAGCACGCCGTCTTTTTTGGTGGTCACCGGCTCGTCGAGGAGCTCGTAGAGCGTCGACAAATACAGGTTGTCCTCGTACATCCCGCCGACCGACTCTAGGCTGGCCGACACCGCCGATTGGCCCTGCTTGAAGAGCAGCAAATACATCGTCATATCGCCCAGCGTAATCCGAGCGGCGATGGTGGCGATGACCACCCACACATAGGCGCCGTAGAAGGCCGCCGTGCTCAAGAGGCCCAGCACAAAGCCCCAGAAGCCGCGTCGAAGCGTCAGGTCCCGGTCCTCGCCGTAGACCAGCTCGAAGATGTCGCGGTAGCGGTCGAGCAAGGTGGGGCCGAGCCCGAAGAGCTTGACCTCTTTTGCGTAGTCCTCGCGGGCGAGCACCGTCTCCAGATAACGCTGCTTGCGCGACTCCGGTGAGCGCCAGCGAAAGAGCCGAAACGCCTCCCCGGAAAAGCGCGTCTCCACCAAGAAGGCCGGCAGGCCGGCGACCACCAAGATGATCACCGCCCAGGCCGAAAACGTCCACAAAAGCGCGGCCGCACCGGCCAGCGTAATGCCGTTTTGGACCAGCGAAAAGGTGCGGTTGACCAGGCTGAGCGGCCGCGAAGATGCCTCACGGCGGGCGCGGGTGAGCTTGTCGTAGAATTCGCTGTCCTCGAATTGGGTCAGATCGAGGGTCAGCGCCTTCTCGAGGATGAGCGTGTTGACCTTGTGGCCGAGCTGGGCGCGAAGCAGCGACTGCGCCACCGACAGGCCGCGCTGGGCGGCGGCCATCGCGACCACCAGACCGGCCTCGATGCCCACATACCAAAACGCGGTGATGCGATCTTCGGCCGCCCCGGTCGAGGCCGCCTCGATGACGCCGTCGACGATGAGCTTGCCCACGTACGCGATCGCCGCAGGCAACACGCCGGCCACCAGCGTCAACAGCCCGAGCACCACGGTCAGCTTCCAACTGGTCGACCACACCAATTTGATGGCGTGGCCGCTATATCTGAACACCCCGAGGTAGCGCTCGAGTGTGCCGACGTCGGCGTCTTTGTTGGTCTGATGCGGTGGTGACATAAAGAGTGCGGTGCGCCCGGATGAGCCTTAGTCATTAGCTAACCATCGACGCGGTCCGAATCATCCGCAACAGCCAAATCTGCGCTCGCCGACCGCGTCGTCGCCGCCTATCAGCACACCTGCGCGCGAAACACCTCCGGAGAGGTTTGGTGCTTGGGCGAGAACGAAGACGGCCAACTCGGCGACGGCCGCGAGCAATTCGACGGTGAGCAGCCCGCCAGAGTGCAATTCTAGAGACACGAATCTCCAGATGCCCGCTAACTGACCTCCGCCTGGGCGGAAAAATAAGCCAAACACGCCGGGCAGATATCCTGCACGATATTCTCGGGCGGATGCTCTAAGAACGAGGGCACCCAATCCCAGGACTGCTCCGAGGCGGGACGTTTGGTGCGTCGGCAATGCACGCACATGGTGATCGCCCCTATGGGATCGGCATAGATGTCACGGAGCACGTCCTCACTGGGGGTGCCGTTGTGGCCCGGTCCCTCTTGTCGATCATGAGGCCTCTCGACGATCTTGGTATTGCTGACGATACAGCCGAGACCGCGCGCCATCGGCAGCACATGCATACGAACCTGCTGGTGACGCGTGGGCGACGGGCAGTCGTAGTCGAAGGTCCACGGCCGGCGATTGGCGATGCTCGAGCGCAAATGCGACTCGAAGAACTCCTCGAGCACCGGCGGAATGGCCTCCAGATACGAGCCGCCTAGGCCGTACTTCTCGTAAAACTCGGGCGGGGCGCCGTTTTTGCGGGCGAATTCAAACCACCCCTTGTTGAGCAGCGCGAGCTTCAAATCTGCCGATAATCCATAGATCGTCGACGTCTCCGAATCGAGCATCTCCAGGATGGCCTCGCCAAAATACTCCTCGAATTCCCGTGTCACCTCCATCACCGCCCCTTCTAGCCGAAGCACAGTAGGCGAGTCCGATCGACACGCAATATAGGAACGTATGAGTTCATGGTGAGCAAAGATAATGAGGCCGAGGGAGGGGAGCGCTGTATTTGGCCACCCAGCGCGATCATCGAGTGGACTGACGTCCTCTGGGGGTCAGAAACCGTAGGGCGCGCTTTGACTTTAGGAGCGCCTTCGCCACAATCCTCAATCTGAACCTTGAGGCCGATGAGTCGTTCTCACAATTCGCCGCAGGCAATTGGGACCGTCACGTGCGCCGGAACCCCCTCGAGCGATTGCGCGGTGTCGGGCAGCTCGGTGTCTTCGGGTACGCCGTGCAAAAAGACCACTCGATTGGCCAAGTCGAGTTCACGGGTACCAAACTTCTCTTCGAAGCCGTCTCGCAGCTCTTCCATAGACACGCTCTGGGTATAGCTCAGCCGCCCCTGCTCGTCGGTCTCGGGGTAGGTGCCGCCCAAGATATCCATGGATGCCGGGTTCTCGGTAAATGGCACCATCGTGACCCCGGCGACCGCTTCGGTTTCGATGAGATCGACCACACCATCGTCGTTCGCATCCTGATCCTGCGAGGGACACGATGCCTCGCGGGCCCCGTCTTCAAAGCCGTGGAAATGCTGCAGCACGGTCATATTCGGCGGCAGCCCCTGAGCCTCGACGACGATCTGAAGTTCCTCGCCTTCGACGGTCAACTCGGCCGAGCCGCTGACGTCGTCCTCGGTGAGGTCTGAATTCAGCGCGCTGAGATCTGCAGTAAAAGTCATCGGCTCGGCGGGGGTTGGCTCGGCATCTGCCTCCTCCGCCTGCGGCTGCTCGGCGGTCTGGGTCGGCTCCTCGTCGGGCATGGTCTCTTTGCTCTCTCGCTCACATCCCATCGAGGCGACGGCGAGGGCCAAGCCCACAACCAACGTCGGCATCAAATGCGTCTGGATCTGTGTCTTCAGCATAAGCGTCTCCCGAAGTTGGGCAATTTGGAGAAGGCGCACTGCACGTAACAAACTGAACCATAACGATAATCTAGCCCCTCCACCGTTGGCATCAAATTCGGCAGCCCAGCGATCTGTGCATGTTGGGTTGCCGACCGTGGAGCTGCCTACGGCGCCGAATCGGACTCCACCGGTGCCTCCATCCGACGGTAATACGCCTGCTCGCGCTTGTGGTTGATGAATCGATAGGTCCCGTAGCCCACGCCGAGCCAGCCCAAACCAACTATGATCATGACGATCTGAGTCGACGCGGCCTCGGTGAGCTCGGCCAACGCGAACATGGTGCCGAAATATCCGAGCCCTCCCACAACTACCATTACGATCAACATCAGCGCGGGCGAACCGTGCATGTGCTTCTTTTCGCGGGCGATTAACGCCACCGTAACGCCAAAGGCAATCATCTGGGCAATGAACATCATAAAATTTCCTTGGGTTCGAGAAATAGCCAGAGCCACTCGCATGCCTGATGCATCGAGCCCTCTACTCTGGTTTTCGGCAATTTCTCGAAATCGTTGCGTGATTTCTTGTAATTCGCCCCTGGGAGGGCTTCTGGAGGGGGTATCTCTATTCGGCGTGGAGCCGCTGAAACATGGAAACAGTGGAGCATTGAATCATTGAACCATTGGATCCACGGAGGCTTGGGAGAGCACACGGAGCAACTCGGAAGCATTGGTGCTGCCGGTCGTGGGGCCGCGCGTGGTCGAACCGTCAAAATGCGCCGTAACGTAGTTTCAATATTTCAATGTCGCTCCGTGTGCTCTCCCGTGCCTCCATGGATCCAATGATTCCGTGATTCCGTGGCTCCAAGCTTCCAAGCCTCCACGCCTCCACGCCTCCACGCCTCCACGCCTCCACGGATCAGAGAGCCACGCAGCACCCCCACCTCCAACCCCTTAAAATTGCTACTCTTTCCACCCCGCACCAAAACTTTCTCACCGAATTACGCAACGATCTGGCCCATTTTGTCGAAAACCATAGTGAGGGGAAGTGTGGACCTATCACCAATTTGGAAGGCATTCATCCAGACAAACGGAGCCATCATGAACAATCGAATCGGCGGCGGAACGACCAGCCAATCCACCTCGACGAGCGGCGAGCACACCTCGGTCCAGGAGTCCACCTCGGCCGACGCGCCAGCGCAATCGGGTGGGGCAGACGGGGCGATCGGGGCGGACCAAAGCTCGTCGTTGCCGGATGGCTATGACACGGATAGCTGGGAGGATGCCTCTGCTGACGGTGAAGATTTTGGAGTGTTCGTCGGCGCTGGCGGCGACTACCAAGCGGCTGCGACCGGCGACGACGACTCCGTGTCGGTCATGGAGCTGCAGGCGCAGGCGGCCGTCGCCGCGCCTAAGTCGGAGCCAAAAAGCATCGAGGATAATCCCATCGCCTCGGACCTCGCCGACATCATCGCCGATGATTCGACCAGCCTCGATGATATTCTCTACGCGCGCGATCTAGGTCGATCGGGCGGCCCGATCGACCGGACCGTCAGCAATCTGTCCATTGGTGAGCGCGAGGCGATGCTCGAGCTCTTTGAAGATCCGGCCGAGTTGCGCTCGTTTCTGAGCGAGGCGATTGAGGCGAAGACGACCGATCCGGACGAGATCCAGGAGGGCGTCGACGCGGTGATGGGGCATATGAAGGCCGACATCACCAGCAAATTCCAGCAACGCGTCGGAAGCCGCGTCTCCCATATCACCCGCAAAGCCAGCGAGCCCTACGAGGCGATCAACGCGTCGAGCGACACGCGCAGGAACTTTCTGTCGCAACTCGCCGAACTCGAAGGAGACAAGGGCAAACTCGCCGAGCGGATGGAGGCCTTCGGGATCGACGCCGACGCCGCCGGCGACATCGCCGAGGTGCTCGCCGACGCCCATGGCGACCCGGAGGCGCTCGCCGCCCTGCGCGACGGCGCGGAGGGCCCCGAGCGCGCCGGCATCCAGGTCTTCGAGGAGAGCAAGGCCTACGCCTTCGCCGACGAGGAACTAAAAGACGCCCTCGACGACAACCTGGGCGCGCTCGAGGCGCTCGGCGACCGCGCCGGCAACGACCAGATCACCGGTGCGATGTTGACCAACGACGACTTCAAGGTGCTGCGCGACCAGGTTTTGTCGGAGATGGGCGGCGACAACGAAGACGCGCTCAGGAGCGTCATCGGCGAGTCGACCGCCGAGGTAGAATCGAGCCAAAGCGCCGAAAATAAAGTCAAGATAGGCATAAGTATCGCCACCGCCGTCGGCGTGGGCGTGGCGACCGGCGGGCTCGGCCTCGCCGGTGGGGCGGCCGTGGGCGTGGGCACGAATGCCGCGGCGAGCGCGCCGGATCTATTGGTGGCCATGGAGAACCTCAACATGGCCGAATTGGCCGCCCAAAAGGAGATCGTGATGCCCGACGGCAGCACCGTCGAGATGGGCATGTCCGACCAGGCCAGCGCCGACAAGGCGCGCCACAACCGCAACGTCGCCGGCGCCAAGGCGCTGGCCGCGGTGCTCCTCGGCGGCGCCTCTCCGACGATCGCTCGCGATATGAGCGAACTCGGGAGCACTGCGTTCGACGGCGCGAGCGCCGCAACCCTCGAAGGTGCCGCAGGGGCTGCCGAAAAGTAACTCGTGCTCACGCCAAGTGGACTGTCCACCCCGGGGACAGATCTCCCCGGGGTGTGCCACGCTGTCACACCCTTCCCGCCTCCCCATCCCTCTCCAGACTACATCGACAACATCTGCGGCGTTGGCATCACGATTGCAAATATAGTGGAAATAGAATGTACCAGTTGCACCTACATCGCAGCACACGTGGCAGCCACGAGCCGGAGAACGCACCATGGACACGACAAAAAGCAGATTGATGGACGCCCTGGCCAATTTCCACAACGACCAACGCGGAGCGACGGCCACCGAATACATCATCTTGCTGATCCTGATTGCGTGCTTCGTCATCGCCATCGTCAAGGTCTACGGCGAGACGGCCAGCCAGAAGTACAAAGCGGCCAATGAAGTGGTGACCAAAGACGTGACCTTTTAAAACCGCTCACGATCCACGATGACGCCCTGATGCTGCATTGCGCTTATGAATTAGGAGAGAGACGATGAGCCGCAACACGCCCCGTTCGATGCACACTCGACTCGCCGCTATTTTGCTGACGCTCGGCCTGCTGGTCGCCGTCGGCTGCGGTGGTGACACGGCAGATGACACCGGCCCGGACAACGATACGGTCACCGGCACCTATTCGCTCGAGGACAGCAAGCATACGCGCAACGTCGAGGTCTTCGACAACGTCAAGCGGCTCGACGATCGCGCGGCGCGCACCGTTCACATCGACGGCGACAAGCTCTTCTTCCCCGAGAGCGTGGCCGACTCGCTGTCCATCTATCGGGACGGTGACATCATGGCGACCTCGACCGGCAAAGGGCTTTTGCGTCGGGTCGAGAGCATCGAGGAGCGCGGCGACCAGATGGTCGTGCACACCAGCCCGGCCTCGCTGGGCGACGTCTTCGCCAGCGGCGAGATTTACGTCGCTGCCCACGCCGAGCCGGGCCTGCAGGCCCCGGAGAGCTTCCGCTACGAGCCCCAGCGCCTCGAAGGCGACCTCTCGGTGCGCCAGCAACCGCTCGAAGTGGAGTGGGACGACTCGCTCTTCTCGTATGACAAAGATTTTGCCTCCGACCTCAACTCGCGCATCCCCATCGACAATCTCATCGTCGAGCAAGCCAGCGTGGGTGCCGAGGTCGGCGCTGAATTCTACGCCAACGCCGGCGCCCAGGTATGGCCGCCCTCCTTCGAGTTGAAGTCGCTTCGCACCGGCGCCAACGGCACGGCCAACGCCACCGTTCGACTGCGCGTAGAGTCCGACGAATCATTTAGCTTCGAGCGCACCTATTATTTGGCCTCGACCGACAGCACCGACGAGCCGTTCAAGCAGCTCCCCGCACAGGAATTCGACGTCGCCGGGCTGGTCAACCTGAAGTTCGGCGCCAAGTCCAAACTCGAGCTGAGCGCCTCGGCCGACGGCACCGTCTCGGCCACCGGCGAGGTCCAGGTCAACGGCAACCTTCGCGGCGGCCTGGAGCGTAAGAACGGCGTCTGGAAGACCTACACGGCCCACGGCCTGTCGCCCAGCGGCTACGGCCCTGAATTCGAAGGCGAGAAGAGCTTCGACGCCCAGGCTAAGCTGACCACCACTTTGACGCTCGACGCCGCAGACGCCGCCACCGGCTCATTGGTGGTCGAGCCGGCCACGATCACCGCCGACTTCCTCCAAGAGATCAACGCCGACAACGGCCAGTGCCCATACCTCTTCAACGTTAACGCCAAGGGCTCGGTCAGCGGCCAGCTCGAATCGGTCAGCCTGCTCGGCTTCGACATCGACATCATGGACGGCCCGTCGAGCTGGACGATGTACAATAAAGACTTCATCACCAAGGACGGCCAGCTCGAATTCGCCGGGGTCTGCGACCCGAATTACGAGCCGCCCTCGTTTGGCGACGGCGGACGCAGCGCGGGCATGATGTGCAAAGACGAAACCGATTGCGACGACGGGGCGACCTGCTTCCGAGACACCTGCGTCACCGAGGGTCCGATCCGCTTCTCGGTGGCCTGGTTCGAGGATACCGACGTCGATATTCAGGTCACCACGCCCAGCGGCGAGGTTATCGACTGGCGTGAGTTTGCAAATGGGGCGCTTGACGGGCTAGTCTATGACTTCCCGATGTGCACCACCAAGTGCACCGGGCCGGGCCCGTATGTGGAGAGTATCTATTCGGAGGTTTCGCCCCAGCCGGGCACCTACGTCATCGATATCTTTCACGAAGAAGCTCGCGCCGAGTCCGACTTCGCCCTGGTCATCGACCACGACGGCGACGTGCGCCATGAAGGCGGCAAGCTGCCGGCCGAAGGTGAATCGGTGAGCTTCGAGTATACAGTAAACTAAAATATCCGCCGTCGTCGGAACCAGCTCATGAAACGAACGTCCCTCGAATCTCGTCGCCCTGTGTTTTTCGTACTGCTCATCATGGCGCTGACGGCTTTCGGGTTGAGTTCGGCTGGTTGCGGCGACGGGTCGCTGACCAGCTCGATTGGGCAGGAAGCCGACGCCGGCAACAACTCGCCCCCCGACGCCGAGCCGGACACCTCGCCCGACACCGGCGAGCCGGATGCCGGCGAACCCGACACCGGTGAACCCGACACCGGCGAGCCCGATCCCTGCTTGGACACCACCCCACAAGAAGCCGCCACCTTCGCCGAAGACTACGTCACCGCCCTGTGCGACAAGCTCATGGCCTGCGGCGAGAACCCCAAGGTCGCCCGGGCGGTGACCTTCGGGGGCTGGTCGAGCCTCGAGCACTGCAAGCAGAGCGTTCGCGCCGGCACGATCTCGGCCGGCCGGGCCGAGCAAGCCGCCAGCCAAGGCTCCCTGACGCTCAACTCCTGCAAGTCCTCCGAATGCCTGCAGAGCATCTCCAACCTCGACTGCATGAGCGCCCACCTCAGTATCGAGCGGGCCCGTTTCGACGATATTTCGGCCTGTTACGATGCGTGGGAGGGAACCCGAGCCGCCGACGAGTCCTGCACGGTCGACGCCCAATGTGAGGGAGCGCAGGTCTGCTCGCGCGACCAGGACGCGAGTTCATGCACCGGCATCTGTGTCGACGCCGGCCAGGCCGGCTCGGGACAATGCGGCGACGCCGTGTGCGACTTCGACCAATATTGCCAGGTCGACAATCAGATCTGCATGACCCGCCGGGACGCCGGCGAAGACTGCGACGGGGACAACTTCGACTACCAATGCAGCCTCGACACGCGCTGCGAGGGTGGTACATGCACCCCGATCAGCACCGGTCTCTCCGCCGGGGAGAGCTGCAATAACGACGACCAAGTCTGCAGCCTCGATCTCGGCTGCATCAGCCAAGAATGCTCGGCCTTCCTCACCGAGGGCCAGTCCTGCCAATTCTACGGCTGCGAGGGCGATATGTACTGCCACGTCGAGACCACCGAATGCACCAAACGTCTGGGCGCCGGCGAGCCCTGCGCGGTCGACGAGCAATGCCAGTCGCGCATCTGCGCCGGCGACACCTGCACCGACGTCGACTCGCTGTGTTCGGGCGACTGAACCCTATGTTCGGGCGACTAAACCAAGGGTAATCGTCCAGATCCGCGAGGCCTTTGCCGTTGCTCCGACAGGCTGAGTTTCGTAGTCTGAGTCGTCAGTATTTTTTCTCAGACGGTCCGGCCATGCTCATCCACTTGCTTCGAAATCCATTCATGCTCGCCGCGTGCACCGTCGTCCTGGCGTTGTGCGCGGCGACGCCGTGCTTCGCGCAGGAGAGCGTCGAGGCATCCGAGCAGCAGGTCGAGCTCAACGACCAGGCGCTCGAGGCGATGAACGACGGCAATTATGTGCGCGCCGCCTCCTTGCTCGAAGAGGCCAATCACCTCGGCGAGCTCAACGTGACTTATCTGAACCTGGGCCGCTCCTACCAGCATATGGGACGCTGCGCCGACGCCCGCCAGGCGCTCCAAGAGGCGCTGACTGCGCCGCAGGTCGCCTCCCCGCCGCCCGATCTCGTCCAAAAGAAGGCCCGCGAGTACCTCGCCGACGTCGAGGACTCCTGCGAGCAAGATCAGCCCGCCGAGCCCTCCGAGGGCGTCGGACTCGCCCCCCAATCGCCGGCGGCCGACAGCTCCGGGCGCACCTGGGGCTACGTGGCACTGGGCACCGGCGCCGCGTTCATGGTCGGAGCCGGATTGCTCGAGTGGCAGGCCATCTCGCTTCGCGACGATATCGAGGACGCCGACGCAAATGGCGACGGCTTCGCCGACGACCTGACCCGCCGACAAGCCCTCGACAAACAAGACGACGCCAACCTCTACGACACGCTCGCCCTCTCCGGCGCGGTCGCCGGAGGAGCTCTCGTGGGTACCGGCCTCTATCTCATCTTCAGCTCGGACACCTCACAACAGCTCAGCCTCGCGCCGGGCCCGAACTCCTTTTCCGTATCATGGACGCTAAGGTATTAAATGCGTTGCTCGATGATTGGCCGATTTACTCGTTGGGGACTCATCTTTGCGCTGCTGTTGATCGGATGTGAGCAGGACGCCGGCGTCGATCAGGTCCGCTACCTATGCGGAAGTGACGCGGAGTGCGGCGAGGGCTTTTATTGCCACGAGCCGGCCTCCGGCGACGGCTATTGCGTAGCAGACGGCGAGAGCGCAGACGCAGCCAACACAGCCGATACCGCTGCCACAGATACCGGTGAGCCCCTCGACGAGGTCGTCAGCCTGGAGTTGATCGGCGACGGCCTGACCATCACGGAGGTCATCGCCTCACCCGACGGCGACTTTTTGGTCACCGGCGTCTACAAAGACTCTCTGACCGTGGGTGATACCAGCATCAACTCGCTCGGCGCGCGCGACGGCTTCGCGCTGCTGGTCGACCCCGCCGGTGGGGTCCGGTGGTTGCGATCGCTGGGATCGGGTAACGAATTTTTGAGCTACGGCGATTTTCTGGCCGCCGCGGCGTTCGACGAGGACGGCAACCTGCTTCTCGGCGGCAACTCCTTCGATGGACTGACCTACGCAGGCACGGATATCTTGGCCAAGACCTCGCCCGACTCCGCCGGCGTCCAATCCTATATTCTATCGACCCAAACCGACGGCCGGGTCAATTGGTCGAATATCTTCGGCACCGCCGAGAATAACACCGCCGCCGAGGCCGACAGCGTCACCGGCATCGTCCCGTTGAGCAACGGACAAACCGTCATCGGCGGCAGCTTCGAGGGCTGCCTGCATCGCTTACCCCAGACAGATGACGATCTCGAAGGCGAGTGCCCGGCATCTGCGGGCGGGCCCATCGACGGCTTCTTTATGGCGTTGGACGACAGCGGCGTCGAGCAACGACGCGCGATACTCTCCAACGACCGGTTCGCCACCGTGTCCCACGTCAGCGCGGGCAATGGCCGGCGCATCGGCTTCGCCGCCGAATTTCAAGAAAATGCCACCCTCCGGGTCGGAGCCAGCCAAACCCCCTACGAGTCTCAAAGCACGCTGCCCGCCAAAAAGAACCGCCTGCTCGGTGAGCTCGACACCGCCGGAGAACTCGCCTGGGCCTATGTGGCCGGACTCTCCGATGATCTGGCCATCACGGAAGTCGCTTACGGTGCCTCCGGCATGCTCGTCGCCGGCCAATTCGGCAACGACGTAAGCTTCGGCGACCGAGAGCCAAGCCCCTCCGGGTTGGGCAAAGACGGTTTTCTGACCGAACTCGACGGCTCCGGCACTCCCACTTGGTTCGTCTCACTCAAAGGCGAATTGGGCGGCGAAGCCATCTACAGCATGCAGGTCGACGGGGACAATCGCATCATCGCCGGCATTCGCTACACCGACACCGCGCAGCTCAAGACGACCCAATTCGACGGCGAGGACGGCATCGACTCGGCGGTGGCCGCGCTGGACGAAAACGGTCAGCTTTTATGGTCGGAGAATTTCGCCTACGACGGCAAGTCGGCCATCTTCGGCGCAGCGGCGACCGGCGGCCGCGTCGCGGCGGTCTTCGAGTTCGACAAGCAGGTCGACTTCCGAGACACCCCGATCAGCGACGCCGACGGCGGCGTGCACTTGGTTCTCTTCGACGAGCCGTCGCCCTAGCCCGCCGTTCCCCAAGCCTCAAGCCTCTAGCCCGCCTTCAGGAGGCGTCTCCTCGCGCCCGTCGACGTGGACCGCAAAGCGGCCCTTATCGCGCGGGTGGACGGGGATATCCTCGTCCCACGGCCAGCCGCCGAAGCCGGTGCGCTGATACTCCATCATCTTCTGGCGCACCTCGCCCTGCGTATTGGTCACGAACGGGCCATGCTGGACGACCGGCTCGCCGATGGGCCGCCCCTGCAGCATCAGCAACTCGCCGGGGGCCTCGCCGTTGACGATCGGACAGGCGGCATCCGGGCGCACCGCGACCGCGTGGCCGCACTCGACGCGCTGGCCGCCGATCTGACAAGCCTCGCCGGCGAAGAAGTACAACGTGCGGTTGGCCTCGGCGGAGGCCGCCGGCACCGTCCACTGGGCGCCCGGCTCCATCTTCAGCGTCCAGATGGCGATCTCGGCGTCGTCGCGCGCCGCCCAGGAACTCGGCGGCGGCTCGGGCGGCTCGAGCTCTTCGTACGCACCGGCGATGATCGCCAGTTCGGTGGCGCGGCCGTCTTCGTCCTCGAAGGTGCGCCGCGGGATATTCTCGTGCCAGAACATCGTGAAATACGGGTCTTTTTGTTTATCCTCGCGCGGCAGATTCAGCCAGATCTGGAAGAGCTCGGTGGGGTTGGGCTCGTCGCGATTGACCAGCGGAAACGCCTCCGAGTGGACCACGCCCTTGCCGGCGGTCATCCACTGCACGTCGCCCTGCCCAAAGCGGGCCGTCGCGCCCAGCGAATCGGAGTGGTCGATGAACCCGTTGCGGGCGATCGTCACCGTCTCGAAGCCGCAATGCGGGTGGCGCGGGAAGCCGGGAATCTTCTGGCCGTGGTACATGCTCCAGCCGTCCTTGCCCGAAAAATCGTTGCCCAGCGCGCGCCCGGCCAACGAGGCGTCCGGCCCCATCTGCTCGTTACCCGCCGGATAGCGGTCGTCGTGGTGCACGCAGAACATAAACGGGTCGGCGGTCTGCCAGGGCATCCCCAGCGGGACGATATTCTCTACGATGTCGTCGCTCATAAACTCTATTCTCGTTGGCGCAGAAAGTTCGACTAATCTTGGTCTTCTTCCCACTGATGCAACAACTCGTTGACGGCCTCGGGCATTTCGCGGATAACCAGCAAGAAGAGCCGCGTGGGCTTCTCGGGCCGGCGCACCCACTGCTCCCACTTGCGTAGCGTGTGCACCGAGAAGCCGAAGGCGCGGGCAAATTCGGTCTGCGATAGCCCCAACTCGTGGCGGATGGCCTTGACGTCGACCGAGAAATTATCCGGGATGTCGAGCTCGTGGACGCGCACAGCGTCGTCGCCGGCGCCCTCGATGATCGGCGCTTGTTCGTCTGGGTTTGGGTCGTCTCGGTGCGGGTTGTCTGCGGTGGTCATGGAGTCCTCCGTCTGGTTGGACCATTCGTATCGCCCAGTGGGTCATAAAACTAACTCGCTGGGCTATAAAGACAAGGAACCCCGCAACCGTTCAAGAATCTTCGAAGCCTTATATTGCATCTAAACGCTCGGACAGTCCTAGACGTACACCGCTCCCCCAATTTAGACATTCAGATATGAAGATAGAAATTTGGTCGGATATCGTTTGCCCGTGGTGCTATATCGGAAAGCGGCGCCTGGAGGGCGCGCTCGCCGAGTTCGACGGGGACGTCGAGCTCGAGTGGAAGAGCTTCGAGCTCGACCGTTCCGCCCCCAAGAAGGCCGACGGCCCGCTCGATGAGGCGCTGGCCAAAAAATACGGGATGCCCGTGGAGAAGGCACGCCAAATGATGGCGCAGATGACCGACACGGCGGCCCAAGAGGGCCTCGAATTCGACTTCGCCAGCGCCCAGGGCGGCAACACCTTCGACGCCCACCGCCTGCTGCACCTGGCCAAGACCAAGGGCCTGCAGGCCGAGCTCAAAGAGCGGCTGATGAGCGCCTATATGGTCGAAGGCCGCCCCATCTCCGAACACGACGAGCTCGTCGAGCTCGCCACCGAGGTCGGCCTCGACGCCGACGAAGCCCGCAGAGTGCTCGACGGCGGCGCCTTCGAGGACGCCGTGCGCCGAGACGAGGCCGAAGCTCGCCAAGTTGGCGTGCGCGGCGTGCCCTTCTTCCTCATCGACGAGGAGATCGGCATCCCCGGCGCCCAACCCGCCGACACGCTGCTGGACACCCTCGAGCGCGTGCGCGCCAAGTCCGCCAACTCCACCCCGGCCGCCAGAGGCACCGGCGACGCCTGCGACGACGGCTCCTGCGGGGTGGGTTAGACCCGGCCCACCGGTGCCAGACCTTCTGGAAGTTTAAGAAAATAACCGCCGCGATGGATGAGGTTGGGGCGCGCAGCCTCCGTGCTCGCCGCGGGAGCTCTGTCTCCCGCCGTAGCGTGTCCATGAGGTCGCAGCATGGACCACGTTCGGCGCCGACGGAGCGGGCGCCGGCGTCGACGGAGCGAACGCGCCCCAACCTTCGCTGCGCGCCCCAACCCGACGCTTAAATTCTTAAAGCTCCACCAGGTCTGGTTTAAAACTCGCGCGTCGAGTCGAGCAATTCGGGCACAAAGTTCTGACGTGTTTGATAGACGCTCTCGCCGTGACCATCGTGCCACGGCGTGAATCTCTCCCCGGGCGGCACATGGCGGCTCGCCTCGACGTCGATCCCCTGGAATTCAAATTCAGTGACCTTCTCGGTCCCAGCCGTCGCCCCATCCTGTTGGGCGAGCGCTATGGATGGGAAAAGAAGACCGAAGAGGCTCGCAGCAATGAGCAGGCGTTTCATAGCGTCCCTCGAAGCAGGCTCAGTAGTGTTGGCTGTGCTTTGAGTATAGCCACCTGCGGCCGCGCTGGCCACTCCAGGGCAGGATGCCCGGGCACCGGTCGGCTGCTCCGGCCGGCCACCGGTGCCAGACCTTCGGGTGACGTCGTCTTCATCCCGGCGGGCACCGAACACTGGTACGAGAATACCTCGGGCGAGCCCTGCGAGTTCCTCTGCAGCGTGCCGATCACCGAGGAGTACGATATGGTCTGGGTCGAGGAGCCGCCCGAAGGCGCGCACGAGTAGCGCGAAATGTCGCTGCGCCCAGGATGGGAGCAGCACGCAACCCGCACAGACCACGTTTTCAAACACCTCGCACCCAAGGTCCAGCCATGATTGACAGCCGACATCCGCTCGCATCGCGCCGTAGCCTCGCGAGTATCGTGACCGCGATTCTGTGCGCCCTCGCCCTGCTGCCATCTTGCGCCTCGACCGGGGCTGAAAACCCCGGCGAACCGTATGAGTGTCCCTCCGAAGAGCCGCTCGGGGAGCCCGAAGCGTTCTCGCTGGCCGGCAAGACCGTCGAGGGTGTCCACGTGAGCGATATCGAGACCTGCGGCGAGGGGAAGGCCGGCTACATCCGGCTCGATCGGGACGACGGCACGCGCATCCTCACGTTCGCCCGCAATGCGGACGGCAGCGTCAATGACTGCGCCCCGGACGCCGAGAACCCGACGACCTGCCCGCGCGTCGGCGTCGACCAATTGCTGGGTGAGGTGCACACTGAGTTGGAGGCCCGCGGTATCGAAACCATCGGGATCGGTATGGGCGTCTGCGGCGAGAACACGGACGACTACGACTCGTGGAATGTGTCGGTTAACATCCGAGACTGGAACGACGCCGACGAGGCCGTCGAGGTGCTCGCCCAGAAGATGAACGAGTGGGACGTCGCGACGCACGTGGGTATTTCGGTCAGGGGCATCTCGTGCGGAACCACGCTATAGCGGCCCGGGGCGCTCCCACGACTCCAGGGCAGGATGCCCGGGCACCGGTGGTATAGCCGCCCCTCAACGCAGCACGCGCCGGCGATAATACGGCACCGCCAAGGTCACGATACGCGCGAGCATCAATGTCGTGATCCCCCACCACACGCCTGTAAGCCCCCAGCCCATCGGCAGAGTGAGCAAGAGTACGACCGCGGCCGCACCCGCCGAGGCGATCATCGCCCAGGCGAGGTAACCGAAGCGCTCGGCGCCCATATAGACGCCGTCCCAGACGAAGACGACGCCGTTTAGCGGCTGGAGGATGGCCACGAAGATGAACAGCTCCATGACCGTCGCGATCGCTTCAGTGTCGTCGGTGAAGAGGCCGGGCAGCACCGGGCGCATGAGCGCGAAGGCCACCGCCAGCAGCAGGCCGACGCCCACGCCCCATTGCAGCAGGCGATCGGCGACGGCGCGCGCCTCGTTGTTGTCGCCCGCGCCCAGATGCTGGGCGACCAGGGCCTGAGCGGCCACGGCGAGCGCGTCGACGACCAGCGCCAGGAATCCCCACAGCTGGTTGGCGACCTGGTGGGCGGCCACGGCGACCACCCCGACCCGCGCGGCGACCGCCGTGGCCAGGGTCATCGTGCCGACCAGCGCGCCCGTTCGGATGAGCAGCCGCCAGCCGATCTGCAAAAAGGGCTTCATCTCGGCGAGCTTCGGGCGCACCAGCTCGATGCCGAGCTCCTCGCGGCGAGACTTCAGCAGCAGATATAGAAAACCGAACGCCCCGGCCCACTGGGCCACGACGCTGGCTACCGCCGCGCCCGCGATGCCCCAGCCGAGCCCGAAGATGAGGATCGGG
>CAYLTX010000011.1:55311-69570 GCA_964386725.1 uncultured Bradymonadales bacterium
AGCACCAGGTTGATCAGATTGACGCCCAGGATCACGAGCATCGAGGTGCGCGTGTCCAGGTAGCCGCGAAACGCGCCGCGCCCGGCGCTGATCAGCAACACCGCCGGGCCGGCCAACGCCCGGATACGCAGGTAGGTCATCGCCGGCTCGCGCAGCTCGCCGGTCGCGCCCATGAGTGTGAGCAGCGGGCCGGCGAAGGCCTCGAGCAGCACGACGGCCACGGCGCCCGCGACCACCGCCAGCGCGAACGCCTGGATGACCACCTGGCCGGCGGCCTTTTTGTCACCGCGGCCCAGCGCATTGCCCACCCGCGGCGTGGTGCCGTAGGCGAGGAAGTTGAACACGATAAACGTCATCGAGAACAGCGCCGCGTTGACGCCGAGCGCCCCGAGCTGGGCGGTGCCGAGCTGGCCGACGAACGCGGTGTCGACCAGCGAGACCAGCGGGTCGACCGCAAGGCTGCCCAGGGCCGGCACCGCCAGCCCCAGGATGGCCTTGTCGTGTTTGTGTTCGAGCGGCAGGAGGCCCATCAGATCCAGATCTGAGAGGCTTCATACGGCGACTTCTCGTCGGCAAAGAAGGTGCCGTCGAGGTAGCGGTAGCCCTTGTCGAGCTTGGCGATCTCGGTCATATGCTCGGGGCGCAACTCGACGTCGAGCGAGCCGATATTCTCGGCGATGCGCCCGCGGTTGACCGACTTGGGGATGACCACCGTGTCGCGAGCCATGGCCCAGGCGATGAGCACCTGCGCCGGGGTGACGTCGAGGTCGTCGGCGATGGCCAGGATGGTGTCGTTTTCGAGCAGCGGCGGCTCGTCGTCGGCGCGGTGCTGGCGCCCCGGAGAGCCCAGCGGCGAGTAGCAGGTGAGCACGATGTCTCGGTCGTTACAGTGCGCGATGAGCTCGCGCTGTTGCAGATGCGGATGACATTCGACCTGGACGACCGCCGGCACCTCGCCGGCCTCGCTGAGCGCGTCGATGCGCTCCGGGCCCATATTGGACACCCCGATCTGGTCGGTGAGTCCGGCCTCTTTGACCGCCTGCATCGCCTCCCAGGTCTCCTCGAGCGGGACCTCGTCGAGGGTCAGATAATCGTCGCGGCTCTCGGGGTATTGCACGCCGTGGCGAAACGCGATCGGCCAGTGAATCAGGTACAGATCGAGGCGGTCGAGCCGAAGGTCCTCGAGCGTCTTCTCCACCGCCGGGCGCACATGCTCGGCCCGGTGGGAGTCGTTCCACAGCTTCGAGGTCACCCACAAGTCGTCGCGGGTGATGTCGCCCGCCGAGATGGCGTCCTCGATGGCGCGGCCGACCTCTTCTTCATTGCCGTAGATCGCCGCGCAGTCGACGTGGCGGTAACCCAATTCCAGCGCGGCTCGCACCGCGTCGTAGACCTCGCCGGGCTTGGACAGCCAGGTGCCCAGCCCAAAGGCGGGCATCTCGGTTCCATCGCGAAGGGACAGCGTCTTGTAATTGGTCATCGTATTCTCCATTTCCAAAAGGTCTTTTTCGAGTGTCCTCAGGCGTCTGCATAACATGAGGACCCGTGGTCACGGAAGCCGCGCGCCGGCGGGCTCACGATCGATCTTCCTCCGCTGAGACCACGGGAATAGATGTTAGGCGTCGCCGGTCGATAGTCCACCGCTCGTCGGTCACCTGCCGGGCGAATACCTCGTCGTGGGTGACCAATAGAAGCGCGCCTTCGTAAGCGGCCAATGCCTCCTCGAGGCGTTCGATGGACGGGATATCCAGGTGGTTGGTCGGCTCGTCGAGCACGGCGAGCACGCAACTTCGGCCGAGACCTCGGGCGAGCATGAGCTTGCGAGCCTCCCCGGGGGAGGGCGCATCGGTGCGCAACAGCGCCTCCGGGTCGACTCCCAGGGCGGCCACGCGCTGCATCACCTCGCCGAGGTCCTCGTCAGACAGTCGCCGCACCTGCTCGAGCAGCAGGGCCGCCTGCCGATGGTCGAGGTGTTGGGGCAAGTAGAGCAAATCGGCGTCGTCTGCGCCGTCAACACCGGCGCCGTCAGCATGATAGGCAGCGAGCAACTGCGCGATGAAGGTCGTCTTACCGCTGGCGTTGGGTGCGTCGAGCCAGACGCGCTGGCCGCGGCGCAGGGTCACGTCGAGTTCGTCGAAGACCGGCGCGCCCCCGTAGTCCACCGGGCCGCTGACACATCGCACGACGACCGATTTACGACTCTGCGATGCATCCACCTGGAGCCGCGTGCCCCGCTCGGCGGCCGAGGAGAGCTCGTCGAGTTCGTCGGCGACCCTCTCGAGGCGCGTGCCGGTCGCACCGGTCGCCTCGGACAACGAGGCCGCCGCCCGGGCAGCCCGGCCCTTGCGCGCCATACTGCGCGCATCGGAGTCGCGCTTGCCGCTCGAGCGGCTGCTCGTTGGGATGGACGCCTGAGCCCGGCGCGCCCGCTCTTGCTGTGCGTCGAGCTGGCCGGAGAGCTTTCGCCGTTCTCGCTGCAGCGCCTCCAGGCGCGCTCGGCGCCTGCGCATCTCTTCGTCACGCACGGCTCGCGCCTCGCTATAGCCGCCGTCGTAGACATCGAGCCGGCCGGCGTCGAGCCACAGGACGCTCTCGCAGATTCGGTCAAGGAAGCCCCGGTCGTGGCTGACGATCAACCCGACCCCTTCATATTGCTCGAGTGCACGGGCCAAGACCGCCTTGGCCTGCTTGTCCAGGTGGTTGGTGGGCTCGTCGAGCAAGGCGATATGGGGCGCATCGAATAGCGTCGCCGAGATTTGCCAGCGCTTTCGAATGCCCGGCGAGAGCTCCCCCCAGCGGTAAAAATCTTCGGGTTCGAGCTCCATCAGCGACATCCAACGCAACGCGTCGCCCGTCCAGCACGTCGCAAAACGCTCGACCGCCTCGCGCCCTCCCTCGATGCGCTGCGGACACCATCCGACGCGCGCGTCGGCCGGCTCGAGGTGCACATGACCGCCGACCGGCTCGAGGCGTCCTCGAACGAGCTCGAGCAACGTCGTCTTGCCGGCTCCGTTCGGCCCGACCAACCCGGCCCAGCCATCGACCAAATGAAAAGTAACTTCAGAGAAGAGAGCAGAGCGCCCTCCATAGGCGAACTCGAGGTTCGCCGCGCGTAAAACTGTCATCACAACCTTCCCGCGAAGTGGAAAAAACCAACGCTTTTGGGGTCAGTTGTGCAGCTTCATCGCGTGTTCGGCTGTGGGGAGTGATATGAGGAGCCGGACGTCTCCGCGGGAGCGTGCGGCATCCACCCCCAATATAGCGAGGTTTATTCTTCGGTCAACGTCCGATGCGGCATGTGGGAGCGCTCGACTCGAGTTCACCTGATGGCGACTTAGTGTTTCGCGGTCCAATCGAGAGGGCTCGAAAGCTGGCTCGAGGCTTGGAGTACTGCGGGATTGAGGCTTGGGGACAGGCAACGGACCCAAGTGCAATCACGGAGGTCTTTTGGCTTTCGACCGCACCAGCCTTCGATGAGCACTCACGATCAAGAGAGTGAGAAACTAAGAGAGTGAGAGAGTGAGAACAACGCTCCAACCGACCCGGTTCGCCTCGAGCCGGTTGCCGTATCTAACTTTCTCACTTTCTTACAGCCGATCACCAACCACTCCCGGTGCTGCGCGAACCATCCGCAAGCCAAATAATCTGCGTGTTTCTACTTAGTGCTGGGACATGCACTCCAACTGGCCGTCGGCGCTCGGCGAGCAGACGCCGAGTTTACCGCCGCCCAGCCGGCATTGCTGGCCGGCCGTCTCACAGGTATCCACCGGCCCCGACGATGCGTCCTGCCCCGGACACGCGACCAAACCCAGTAGCGCCACGATTACGATCCAGATGCGCATGGCTCACTCCTGCATGACAAATCTCTTCGACAATCCCGCGCCGCGTTCTTAGGATGCCGCTCGACCTGCTCGCCTACGCCGTCGGGTTGGGCGCGGCGTATGTGGTGGAAAGATGTTTGCATCTTTTTAGTTAGAACACACCTCGAACCGGGGGTAAGCGATTTGCCTTCGGCGAAATCGCAACCCCCGGCTAGAGAGGCCTCCGCTGCGCTCCGGCGCGGCGCCAAGCAACGGCGCCTTAACGTCAAAAGATGTTGCCTTTAAGACGCCGTTGTTCAGGTGTCGCGCCGAGCGCTTTTTTTCACGACCAACTATCCGTGGTCGACGCGCGTGCCGAGCACCTCGAGGAAGTCGGCCAACCAGCGCTGGTGGGCCGGCCAGGCGGGGGCGGTGACCAGGTTGCCGTCGCGCACCGACTCGTGGACCGGCACTTCGACGTATTCGGCGCCGGCGGCCTTCATCTCCGGGCCGCAGGCCGGATAGGCGGTCAGCTTTTTGCCGTTGACGACGCCGGCCGCTGCCAGAATCTGCAGGCCGTGGCAGATGGACGCCACCGGCTTGTCCTCCTCGAAGAAGTGCCGGGTCATCTTGAGGACGCGATCGTCGAGCCGAAGGTACTCGGGGGCGCGGCCGCCGGGGACCACCAGCGCGTCGTAGTCGCCGGGGTCGATCTCGTCGAAATCGGCGTTGAGCGCGAAGTTGTGGCCCGGCTTTTCGCTATAGGTCTGGGCCCCCTCGAAGTCGTGAATGGCCGTGTGCACGCTGTCACCGGAGGCCTTGTCCGGACAGACCGCATGCACGGTATGGCCGACCATCTCCAGGGTCTGGAACGGGACCATGATCTCGTAGTCCTCGCCATAATCACCGACAATCATCAAGATTTTCTTTCCACTCATCGTGTCTCCTTTGGACAGAGTTATTTATGATACGGGCCCCATGGCCGCGTTGGAGACATAAACAGGAGTCGGACGAGGTCAAGTTCGAGCGCCATTGCCTGTTTAGGGCGCGTCGCTCGCGCCCGCGAACGCGGTCAACGAGCGGGTGCCCACATGGACGCGGTGCATGCCCACAAAGAGGTTGCGGGAGGCGATGTCGACGCCGTGACTTTGAGTTACCTGGTCGACGAGTTCACGGGTCGCGTCGAGGAAACCGGCTTGCTTCCAGCCCTCGAGGCTGATCGGGGCCGGGTCGGCCGCATCGCGATCGGAGAACTCGACGCGGTGGACGTAGGCACCCTCGCTTCCGGTGGGCGTGCGGATATGGGCACTTGCCGGGGTGCGAAACGCCGGGCCCGAGTCGCCGAAGTTGAAGATTTCAAAATCGAGCACCAACTCCGAGGGCCCCTCGGGGTCGCTGGATGGCTCGGCGCGCAATCCGCGAACGATCACGTGCGCGCTGCCCTCGGGGCTCGCTGCGCCGTCGAGATCGTAGCGTCGTGCAATCTCACCATCGCGCATCTTTAAGGTGAGCGCGTGCGCGAGCACCTGGAGATGGACCCCGACCGCCGCGGCGTCGCCGGTGCCGAGGCGAGCCATCCCGTCGATATCCCCGTCGATGCCGGCCAGATTCGTCGCAACCCCCATAAATAATGTATTCGTCTCAGTCTCGAGGCTCAGCACCGACGGCAAGATCTCGAGGCCCTCGATCCCCAACGGCAGTGTCGGCACGGTGACCAAGTCGACCGGCTCGAAGTTGGAGAGCAACGCCTCAGAAAATGCCTTATCGAGGCCCTTTCGCAAGAGCGGTTGCACCTTGGAGGGGAGTCCGTCGATTTTGGACTCGACGAAGAGGCCGCCGAGACGGGCGAGTCGAGCGGTGTCGAAGCGTAGCAGCGCTCCGCCGTCGGCGCCTCGCACGAATTGCAGCGGCGCGACCAGCGAGAACTCGCTCTCGTAGTCGTCCTCGCTCGACTTCCTCGTCAGCGGCAGGTCGAAGTCGACCTTACCAGCGAGCTTGCCGGAGACTCGCAGGCAGGTCTCGCAGGCCTCGTCGGCGCTGATCTGGATGTCGACCAGATCGCTGTCGATGCCCAGCGGGATCTTTTGACCGGCGATGCTAAAGCTACCGTCAGCCCCACCGATCAAGCCGATGAGCTCGGCCGCGAGCTGATCTTTGACCACCTCTTTGAGCGCGCCGCGTCTGAGCGCAAATCCCATATGCACGCCCAGCTTTTCTGACTCCCGCGCCCGTTCGCCAGGCGCGACGGGGCTCGGCTCGGAGACGCGCCGCTCCTCGCCTTCGAGCGCCGCTGCGTACTCGCGCTCGACGCTCGCGCTGTCGGATTCGGAGGTCGCGCCGGTGGTGGCGCAACTGGTGAGGAGAACGGCGAGCCACAGAAGGGTCAGCAGTTTGGAGATTTGCATCATGTCCAGACAAAGCCTCGAAAAGGTGCATTCTACGAGCGCACCGTATCTATATCGGGTTCATCTGGACAGACGCAAAAGAGGGCCGGACATTCAAACCCACCGCTCGATTTTCGGGTCGCTACGTCTAAGAACAAACACGAAGCTCTTGCGATAACGCGTTCGGCACTGCTGATTCGAGCTTGGGGCGTGGGACTTGGGGAAAGGCAACCTCAAGCCCCACGCCACAAACCTCAAGCCCATTGGCAACTACTGCCCGCTTGGGCACAAACCACACGAACCGTTCATGACTTCCGTTACGTCACTTAGAACCGCGACGCGCTCAGCTCCATGTCGGCGTGGCGCCAGGCCTGCTCGAAACGCTCGCGCACCTGGGCGGCCTCTTCGGTCTCACCCTGCGCCTCGAGCGCCTCGGCTAGCCCGTAGAGCGCCCAGCCATTATTGGGGAATTCGTCGAGATCGGCCCGGTAGACCTGCTCGGCTTCGGTGGGCCTATCCGCCTCGAGCAGCACCGCGCCCAGATGCCGGCGCACCGACTGACCCCAGGGCGGCGGCTCGTCGTAGTTGAGGCCCTCTTCGAGCTCCACGCCGCGGCGCAGGTGCGCGATGGCCTCGTCGTCGTTGCCGCGGGCGGCGGCCAGCTCGCCGCTGAGCAGCTCGGTGCCGATCTGCAGCAGGTCGGCGGTGGAGTTGATATCCCAGAGAGTGACCTCCTCGAGGCGCTCGTCTTCGGCGAGCCGTGCGAGCTCGTCCAACTCGGCCTCGGCCTCGTCGAGACGCCCGGTGCGCAAAAGCGCCATCCCACGGGCGAAGTGCCACACGCCGGTCGGGTAGAGAAGGTCGTCGGCCGGGGCGGGCTCGCCCAAGATCTCCTCCCACTGACCGAAGGTGTACATCGCGTAATACGGCAGCGAATAGAAGTGCTGGAGCGTGCCCATGCCCGGCTGGCGCATCATGTCGTCGTCGACCTTCGCGCGGACGTCGTGGGCGGCGGCGATGGCGTCTTCGCTGCGGCCTTCGAGGGTCGTGGTCGCCCACAAAAAGTGCTCGTTATGCGGGACATACCCCACCATGTAGATCCCGGCCTCGTGAGACTGGGAGAGATATTGCTGGTCGGCGGCCACCGCCCGCTCGTTGGCCTTCGTGGCCTCGTGGTAGCGCCCCGTGCGGATGTAGATATGCGAGGGCATATGGACCAGGTGGCCGGCGCCCGGGACCAGATCCTCGAGCCGCCTGGCGCTCTCCAGAGCCCGCTGGGGTTCGTCGGAGGCCTCGACCGCGTGGATATAGAGATGGTTGGCCATCGGGTGCTCGGGCGCCTCTTCGAGGACGTCCTCGAGGACCTGGACGATCTCGGGCGTCCACGGCTTCGGGTCGCCCTCGTCGGTCCAATAATCCCAAGGGTGCTCGTCCATGAGCGCCTCGACATAGAGCATCTGGGCATCGAGGTCCTCGGGGTAGGTCTCGGCGACCTCCCCCATCGCCTCGGCATAGGCGCGATCGAGCGGGCTGCGATCGGCGGGTGGGTCGGGGTCGTAGCGCTCGCTGAGCGCCTCGATATAGGCCTGCTCGCGGGGCGTGGCGTGCTCGCCGGCCAGCTCCTGGGCCTTCTGGACGGCCTCCCAGGCCGGCTCGACGTGCTCGGGGGGCATCTGGAGGTTGATATTCGGCCCCAACACCAGCGCCTTGCCCCAATAGCACATGGCACAGGTGGGATCGAGGCGAGCGGCCTGCTCGAAGGAGCGGGCGGCCTCGGCGTGGTTGAAGCCGAAGGCCAATACGAGCCCCTGGTCGAAATACTCCTGCGCGAGGGGCACGTCGGTCGAGATCTCGTGGTGGTGAGCGTCGAGACCGTCGAAGAGCGGAACCTCCGGCTCTGGTTCGGCTCGGGTTTTCGCCGGCCGGTTTTTGTCCTGTTCGGTCTGTCCGCTCTCGTCGGGCTGCTCGCCTCGGGTGTCCGTCGATGGCGTCGAGCAACTCACGGAGGCGGAGAGTACGAGCGCGGTGATCATGGCGATGAGCAGCGACAGCCGTGTCGTCTTCATGGCGGTTCTCGTGCGCGAGTCTCGTAGCCTAGGCTCTTACAGACATCCGTCGCAATCGAATTTAGACACTGTCTTTATGCCTGCCTCCTACAAGACCTCCCGGCGAAGGGCGCCGCCCCATAAAAAAAGCCCCGGCCGTCAATTAAGATGGCCGGGGCTCTTCTCGACGCCACGAGGGCATCGCTATCAGATGCACGCGGTCACAGTTGCTCCACGTTCTCTGCTTTGGGGCCTTTGGGGCCCTGCTCGACGTCGAATTCGACTTTGGCACCTTCGTCGATGGTTTTGAAGCCAGTCTGTGCGAGTGCGTTGAAGTGCAAGAAGACATCGTCACCGCCATCATCACGCTCGATGAAGCCGTAACCTTTGTCTTCGTTGAACCACTTCACTGTACCTGTAACTCTTGCCATTGCTGTTCCCTATAAACGTGTACGCTTGTACATGAATCTCCGGGCGGCCTGCGCCCCGAAACGTTCCCTGAGACCGGCCACATCGGAGAGTGAACTTGGAGCCCTCGACCATCGAGCGCTCTTGTGAGCACCGCTCTTGCGGGGCTCGGGATCTAAACAAAGCACGACGCGGCTAACTTCAAGTAGAAACTTCGTTTGGAGGCTTTCTGTGGGTGCGCTGTTCGACACCTATCGAGAAGGGACCGCTCGACGACGCTCAACTCCCCTCGAGCACAATATCGAAGGTGGCGCGCGAGTCGATATCGCCCTGGCCGGCCTCCAGATCGATGATCAACGTCGGGTCGCCCGAGTTACACCCGCTTCCGCACGGATCGTTCGGCGAGAGATAGGGGTCCCCGGCGAAGTAAAGTTGGGTGGTCAGGGGGGCGTAGCCGGGCTTGGTGATGGTGAAGTGGATATGGGCCGGGCGCATCGAATTGCCCAGCGGGTAGTGGCCGGGACGGATCGTCTCGAAGCGGTATGAGCCGTCGGCGTCGCTCATCATCTGGCCGCGCAGGCGGTAGTCGGCGCCGGCGTCGTGGTAGTTTCCGTCGGTGTCGGCGTGCCAGACGTCGAGCAGGGCGCCCTCGACGGGCGTGGAGCAATCGGGTCCGTAGACGGTGCCTTCGATGACCAGGCGCTCGCCGGGCTCGTCGGCGTCGGCCAGGACGGTGCGCTCGGGGGCGCCCGGCTCGTGAAACGGCCCCTCGACGTCCGAGCCGGTGGGCTCGCAGACGGCGTTTTCGGCGTCTTGTGCGTCCACGCCCGTATCCGCGCCCCCATCTGCACCACCGTCGCGACCACCATCGGTACCGCCGTCGCGACCACCATCAGCACCGCCGTCGGCGCTCGCGTCCCCGTCGCGCCCCGCGTCGGACCCGCCGACCGCTCCTGAGGTGCTGCCGCATCCCAGCCCACCCAGCACCAACGCGCCCGAGGACGCTCCGACCCACCGCAGAAAGTCTCGCCTCGAATTCTCGTCCGCCATCTCCATCTCCGTCGCCAGTCGACTCGGTTATCGATCATCTTAGGCTTTTGATGGTGACGACAAGACGCTCACAAGTCTATTTGAACGTTCTGATGAGTTTATCCAGGAAACCTGAACGGAGACGAGGCGGTCGCCGAAGATCACTGCTCGTGGGCCCCCATATCGTAGCCCGCCCCGGCCGGCCTCGCGCTGCCCATATAATCGACGCCCGGCAGGCCGGGATATAGCGACGGTCCGGCCCCCGCGTCGACGGCGGGGCTGGTGGCCGGCACCTCGAGCAGATCGTTTTGGAAATCGGGATCTTGGCCGCTGATCTCGTTGGTTCCGGTCGAACTCGAGCCGTTCTCGTAGAGCGTGGCGAATTGGAACCACAGGTTATAATCGCTGTCGATGCTCGCCCCCTGAACGCCCGAAAAGAACTCCACTGCGGTCGCGGTCGCCGCCGAGCCGTCGAAGACGTTGTTGACCAGCTCGATGGGGAGCACGCCGGTGCCGGTGTCATAATCCGTGACCGACACGGCGACCGTGGCGTTTGAAGACGTGGTCGAGGCGATCTCGAAGCTGTTGTTGTAGATGCCGAAGTGGTTCGCGTCGACCACGTTTCGCAGACGGACGCCCTTCCAGCCCAGATTGCGCACGATATTATTCTGGGCGGTGAAGTCGGCGTGCTGGCTGGCAAAGAGGTCGAAGGCGACGCCGCCGCCGGTTGATTTGAGCGCGATATTATTGCGCTCGATGAGCACCTCGGCCAGCGCATCGGTGCGCGAGTAGATGACCTCGACGCCGGTGTCGTCCTGGCTCTTATGGTTGCCGAGAAATTCGATGGTGTTGTCCCGGATCGCCGTAGTCGACTGGGTGTCGCTGGACTCGTCGACGTAGATACCCGTGCCCGCCGCGGAGCTCGAGCCCAGCAGGTCGATGGAGAGCGCGTTATTCTCCACGCTAAAGCCGCCGCCTTCCAGATACATGCCGTAGCCGGTCGAACTCTCTTCCAGCCCGATGGTATTGCCCTGGAGAGCGAAGCTGTCCGCGCTGAGTTCGAGGCCTCGTTTGGCCTGGGTGACGGTGCAGTTTTCCACCAGCCCGCCCACGCCACCCAGTTCGGAGTGCTCGATAGCCGTATCAACGCGATTGACCTCGACGTCTAGAATGGTGACATCGGCTCCCCGGCCGCTCAGCCCCCATTGCATCCGGCTGGTCGCCTGGGCGATGGGTTGGATGAGCAGGTTCTCGAAGACGGCGTTGTCGCTGTCGTAGGTGATGGCGGCGCGATCGGCGTGCTCGACGGTCATATTCTTGATGGTGACGTCAGCGGCGTCGATGTCGAACGACGCCGAGCCCATGCCTTCGAGCACCACGCCGTCGCGCGAGGCGCCCTCGACGGTGACGCCGTCGGTTTCGAGCACTGCGTCGGCCGGCGCGCGATACGTACCGTCGCAGATCGTGACGGTGCCATTGGGCTCGATGGCCTGGAGCGCGGCGGCCACCGAATAAGTGGAGGCCCCGGCACAGGTGATATCGTCGTCGACGGTGATCTGGGATGCGTGAGGGACGTGGTCGACGACCAACTCGTACTCACCGAGAAGATGATTGGTCACCGTGATGACAAAGTCGTCGGCGCCGGTGCCGGGAAGCTTCGATAGATGCACGTCGATAAAACCGGCCCGGGTGTCGTAACGCATGTCGTTGAGAACGCCGTCGGCAGGCTCGAAGTAAGACCCACTGCCCACCCGCTCCACCGACATCCGCGTGGTCGAGTCTTCGGGCAGCGGGTTGGCGCCGGTGCCGCGCAGCTTCACGACCAATCCGTCGCCCGCCTCGCCGCTGACGCTATAGACCTGGCGGTCTCCACGCACGTCGATCTCTGCGGTGACGGTCGCCCTGGAGTCCGAAAACGACAGGGCGGTCGGGGCTTCGACGGTGGCCAAGCCGACCTCGTAGTCGAGCACGGGGTTGGAATCCGACACGTCTTGATTGTCGATCTCGAGCAGATACAGCCCATCGGTGTCGAGTTCGGCGACAGTCTGGTTCGAATACCCCAGCAGCACATCTCCATCGACGCTCTTGATCAGCGGTTTGGTCGCGCTCGCATCCAGCGCCTTTGCGGTGACGACGGTCGAGGCGCCGGCCTCGAAGGCGTAGGTCGTCGACTCCTGGCCGGAGGCGAATGTCCCGGTGACGTTGGTGTCCAGCTCGGCCAACGGCAACTGCTCGACCGACATCGAATAGCTCCCCGGCGTATTGCTCACCGCACCGACGGCGATGACATAGTCGCCGTCCTGGGGAAGCTTCTCGACGATCCTGGCTGTCTTGGAGCTACTGAACGAATCGAGCGCCAGACGCCGGCCTCCTTCGACGAACAGCGAGACGGTGCCGTTGAGATTCGAGCCCATCGCGGGATTGGCCTCCAAGCGAATGACGTCGTCCTGGGAAGCCGTGAACGTGTAGCGGTCGACCTCGTCGTCGGCGTCGAGCACGCCCTCTTTGGTCTCGGGCAGCGTCAGCGCTTCGCCGCCACCGCCGGCGTCGAGCGGATCGAGCGCGATGACGACGTCGTCGCTGGCCCCTTCGTCGCCGGTGACGGTGGTACTCCCGCGCAGGGTTCCGTTTCGGGCGGTGCCGATGAGCTGCACCTCACGCTCGGAGGGGACCGGCAGGCCGACGCTCGCCCCTTCGGGAGGCACGACCGTGTGGACCGAGGCTCGGGGGCCATTGCTGACTACGCGCCCGTAGATGGTCGCGCTCTCTCCCGAATCGAGCAGCTCGGTCGGCATGCCGTCGTTACCGCGCAGCCGCGGCAGCGGCTTGGGGAGATACGGCAAAAACTCGATATCACAATTCCACCACGAAAAATGCCCCACGCGCGCCTCGAACCCTAGCCCGGTGGGTGAGTCCTGCGAGGCCACCACTTCGCCGACGCCCTCCTGGACCCAGATGCCCACCGCCTCGTCGAGCGACCACAGCGGAATGGTGTCGCCCTCCTGGAGGTCGTCGCCGTTTTCATCGAGCGGCGTATAGATCGGCAGGACGACCGTGGCCTCTTTGCCCGGGGCGATTTGCAGGGGCCGGCCGTCTTGCTCGAGTTCGAATTCGGCGGCGCCGTAGCTCAAAATCGGCGTGGACGTCCCGTCGGCCTCGATGCCGGTGAAGTCTCCGGGAAATCCAGAGATCTGCGCCCCGGAGATGTCCACGGGGGTCATCCGAACATCGATCGTGCCGGTCACCGGATTGCCGTCGGGGTCGACCAGCGCGTCGGCCGGCAGGCTCAACATCACACCGTCCTCGCCCGCCGAGGTGCTCACCCCGGCCTCGACGTCGCTCAGCGAGACCGCGTCGCTGCGCTCGAGAAGCATCGTTTCGAAGTACACCTCCGTCGACTCGCTCGGGGCCTCCAGATTGACGATCTGGTCGGCATAATCGGCGCTCTTCACCGCCAATGTCAGCGGCGTGCCGGCATCGAGACCGCTCAACTCGACGCGCCCCTCGGCGTCGGTCTGCGCGCTCACGCTCGTGCGGCGCACGCTGACCTCGATATTCTCCAGCGGCGTATCCGCCGCATCCGTGACCAGACCCGTTATGGTCACCGCGCCGATATCCTCGGCCGCAGGGTCCGGGCGCGCCTCGATGCTGACGGTCTGCTCGGCAGTGTCGCGAAGCCCCTGAGCGTCGGTCACCGTCAACTCCACGGTATACTCGCCGCCCTCGGCGAAGATATGCGAGATCGCCTGGCCGTTGCCGAGCTGCGAGTCGCCGAAAGTCCAACGATAGGACAACGCGTCACCGTCGGGATCGGACGAGCCCGACGCGTCGAAGGCCACCGCCTCGCCGGCCTCACCGGTCTCACCGACCGAAAACTCGGCGCTCGGAGGCTGCCCATCGCCGCCGTCGTTCGGATCGACGTCGGGCCCGGTATCCGGGGAGCCGACGTCAGCGTCAGATTCAGCGTCACGATCGGCGTCACGATCGGCGTCGCCTACCGCCCCGTCGCTGCCGGCGTCGGCCTCGAGCGGAGTTCCGTTATTGCCCGCATCGTCGCCGCAGCCGGCGCCGAGCACAAACAGGCCAAAGATCAGTCCAACAATCAGTCGGCGGTAAGACACAGAGTCCCCCTCGAGGTGGTGAGCAATTCAGATGTAGGATAAGTACGCCTTAAGACCTACCATAACCCACAACGCCGCTCAACTGTTGTGTCGGGGGTGGCACTCGAGATAGAGGCTCCTCAACAAGTCGACCGCTCCGAGATACCGCAGTTCCGGTTGTCGATGACACCGGCGTGAAGCAAGATGTGCCGGGCAGCCTACGAGCCAGCCACTGAGCCGCTTGCCGCCGCGAGGCAGTGTTCGGCCAAAGAGCTCCGACGCTGAGCAAGAAAGCGGTGCCGCCCCGGTGGCCCGGAGCAGACGCGGACCTCGGCGGAAAGCCCGGAGGCGACCGCAAACCCGCATGCTCACTGGATTGTAGGGTGCCTGACACCCGTCTTGCCCGAGATTGAAAATTATGCCGTCGCCGACGGGGTAGGTAGCCTCTTCGAGGTCGACTACACCTATGACGACCTCGGGCGCATCGACACGC
>CAYLTX010000012.1:0-12354 GCA_964386725.1 uncultured Bradymonadales bacterium
TTCTCGGGCCTGGGCGGCGTCCACTCGCCTCTCTGAGCGTCTTCGCTCGGCCCGTACATGCGCATGATCATGCGAAACGGCCCGTCCGGCGCCGGCAACCAATTTGACTCGCGTTCGGGGCCTGGCGAATCCGCCGAGATGTGGAAGGTCAGCGAACCATCGTCGTCGAACTCGAGCTGGCCATGGTCGAGCATGCGCGAGTTGAGCACGTAGCGGTCGAGCGGGTTGTCAATGAAGAACATCTCCTCGTCGTACATGCTCAACGACCAGAAGCCGCGCACCGGCGGCAGGTCGCCCGGGGCGAAGGTCATCGTGTAGTCGTTCTCGGAGGCGTCGAGCGCCTCGTCGTCGGCGTCGTTGAGAAAGAGCCGATAGATCGCCTCCTTGCCAATATTGCCGAAGATGCCCAGCTCGGCGGCCGCCGCGCGGATGAGATGGTAGTTGTCGTGGCCGTAGTTTTCCCTGGCGCTCTTCTGGAGGGAGGCGCGGGTGCCCAAGATCTCGGTGCTCACCAGTGGGTCGTCGCCATACTCTTTGATGAAGCGTCTGATCTCACCAAGGCCCTGCTCGGCTCCGTCGCGCAGGGCGTCCTGGTACTGGGAGGGCAAAGTGTCGAAGTCGAAGGTGCGCCCGTCGGCTCGATTGTGGGGACTCAACCCGATCATCTCCATGCGCTCCCACAGCGCGGCGTCTTCTTCGAGCGGTTCTTCGAGCAGCCCGAGCACGAAGTCGAGGTAGCCGAAGAGGCGCCCGTCGTATTGGGCGCCGTCTTGCCAGGCGGGAAAGTCGATGGCGGGGGCAGACGCGGGCTCTTCGCCCAAATATTCGCTCAACGGCTGCAGCGCGAAGCGCCCCTGCAGATCGGCCACGTTGGCGAGGTCGTCTTTCGAGAAGAGTTGGATGCGGCTGACGTTGTAGACGATATTCGTGTCACTTCGAAAGACCTCGTCGATGCCGTCGGGCTTCGAGCCCGTCCAGTGCGGACCGGCGATGAGGAACGTGCCGCCGTTGTTGCCCGTCCAAAACGTGCCCACGTAGCCGAAGTTATGGGTGTAGAAGTCCTCGAGTTCGTAGTTGTAGAACCGGTCGGGGTCGACCGCGGGCACGTGCAGCACGATCGGCTCGGCGCGAAGGTCGAGCCATGCCATGCAAAAGGGCGTGTCGGCGTTTGGCCCGGGCAGCGTACGTTGTTTGGCAGTCATTAGGTCGGCCTTGCAGCCGAGTTCGTTTATCGGGGCGCGGTAGTCGGGGTTCTGCGGGTCGAGCGCCTCGTTGTGCATGCTCAGGTAGGCGTACACCGGCGCGAAGCCAAAGAGGTAGGCCTCCTTGGCGATGCTGCGGGCGACGTTGGGCGAGACTTCGATGTTGATGGTGTTCGCGGGCATGGTCATCTCCTTAGTACTTGTTGGCAACGCAGCGTCTGTGAGCGAACTCACCGCACCCGCTCGATGTCGTTGGGCACAAACTCCCGAGCAGGACAGCTGCCCCGACATGGCCGAAGATAGGCGGCGGTGGGCCAGCAACAAGATAGGAGGGTCGGTCAACATCGCCCGCGGAGCCTTCGAAATGGCGGCCTACTTTACCCTGCGAAAGGAGATCGACAACGCCTGGCTCCTCATGGTCAGCGGCCTGTTGTCGCTGGTCTTCGGCGTCTTGCTGATAGCCTCGCCGGTCGCCGGCATTCTGACAATACTCTGGCTGGTGGGTATCTACGCCATCCTTGGGGGAGGGGTGCTGTTGGCCCTGGCGTTGTCGATGCGAAGTTCGCAGAAGGAGTCCGTCGAGCCGCGCGGCGGCCCGCCTGCAGAGCCGACGCCGGCCTAGAGCTCGCGCCGGCTCATTTGAGTAGAGGCGAAATTGCGCCAAGATTGCACCCGTTGATAGCTGATATTGAGCCGGCAAATGCGTACACTTGCCAATAGTGGATGATTCGACGGCCGACTTTGATTGGAGAAGGTGATGCAAATACGCGCGATATTTTTTATGTGGGCGATCTGCCTGTTGTTGGCCGCGCCCAGTGTCGCTGCAGCCAATACCGTCGAGGCCAACGCCGAGGACGTCGATGGCGATGGGATAACCAACCGCGAGGACCGCGACTCCGACAACGACGGCATCCTCGATAGGGTCGAATGTGCCGGCGAAGACCAGTGCGACGACCTGGACGGTGACGGCGTGCCCAACCACCTCGATCTCGACAGCGATGGCGACGGCATCACCGACGCGCACGAGGCCTTCGGGAAGGACTCCGACGGCGATGGGCGCTACGATGAATTTGACGATCGGGATAGAGACGGCGCCGACGACACGGTGGTCGAGGCCAACCTACAGCCTATCGACAGCGACGGCGACGGCATCCCCGACTACCTGGACCTCGACTCCGACGACGACGGGCTTCCGGACAAGGTCGAGGGCCACGACGCCGACGGCGACGGCGTCGCCGATGTCGTCGCCAAGGGAATCGACCAAGACCGAGACGGGCTCGACGACGCCTTCGACGCCCACTGCATCCGGGTGGATCTGTGTAGCGCCGACACGCCAATGCACGGTATCCCGGCGCCGACGCCCGATCACGACGGCGACGGCGTCGAGGATTTTCGCCAGCCGAACGGCGAGGCAAATCCAGACGCCGGCCACGATGCCGGTCCTGACGCCGGTCCTGACGCCGGCCCTGACGCCGGTCCCGATGCCGGCTCGGACGCCGGTCCCGATGCAGGCCCCGACGCCGGTTCCGATGCAGACATCGGGAGCGACGGCGGCGACGCCCATGGATTCGACGACGCGGCCAACTCCAACCGCGAGAACGAGCTTTACGTCGACGGGGGCGGCTGCAGCAGCACGCCGGCTGGGCCCGCGCCTTCGTGGGCATGGCTCCTGGCCCTCTTTGTGCTGGGGCGACCACTGAGAAAGTGAGAAAGTGAGAAAGTGAGAAAATAAGATACAGCAACCGTCTCGAGACGAGCTGGATAGGGAGTGTTGTTCTAACTCTCTCACTCTCTTACTTTCTTACTCTCTCCAATATTCAGGAGCCGCGCTTGTCATCCCAACTCGTCATTATCGCGATCTCGATGGTCGCCGGCGCCGCCGTGATGGCGGCGTCTGTCTTTGTGTACCGCCGGCTTCGAGAGAACTCACGGGAGCCGGCCGAGCCCGAGTCTCACGAGGAAACGCCCTCCCAGCAAGATGACACGTCGCGCGCAAACCTGCTCCTCGCCACGATGAGCCACGAGATTCGCACGCCGCTGAACGGCGTGCTGGGGATGCTGCAATTGCTCGACGGCTCCGAGTTGAGCCGCGAGCAGCGCCGGATCGTGCAGATGATCGTCGACAGCGGGCAGATCTTGTCTCAGGTCGTCGACGACTATCTGGCGTTTTACCGGCTCGAGGCCGGCAAAGGCCTGACCGCCTCTCCTGGCGTGTGCGACCTCGAGGACGTGGTCCACCAAACGATGATGCTCTTTCAGGGGCTGGCCTATGACAAGGGCCTGGAGTTCGTCCTCGTCGGTGATCCGCAGGCGCCGCATGTGGTGCGAGCAGACGCGCTTCGGCTGCGCCAAGTGCTGTCCAACCTGGTCCTCAACGCCATCAAATATACCAATGAAGGCGAGGTCACCGTCTCCATCGATCAGGTCTCGGATCACACCGAGATCGCCGTGTCGGACACCGGTCCGGGCATGAGCGAGGAGGACGTCGCCGAGCTCTTCGAGCCTTTTTTCCGCGCCGAGGCGAACGCTTCTACGGAAAAAGGCTCCGGCCTCGGGCTGGTGATCGCCCGCCACCTCACCGAGGTTCTGGGCGGCGAGCTCGAGGTCGACTCCGAGCTCGGCGTGGGCACGACGTTTACGCTTCGCTTTGATTTCGAGACGCTCGTGCCGGCGCCGCCCACCCCGCCGGAGCTTCCGTGGGAGGACGCGCTGATCGTCGGCGGCAGCCCGAGCGCTTCGATGGCGCTCGTCGATCTGCTCGAGCGCTTCGGCTTGAAGGTGAGGTCGGTCGACGCCGCCGGCGCATTCAGAGCCGAGGGCGCCGACCTGGTCTTCGATTTTTCCGGCCGCGCCGGTCCTGTGAGCAAACCCGGGGCGACACGCGTGGACGTTCTGTGGCTCTCCGACCCGAAGGCGCATCTTCGCGATTCAAACGGCGAGGCAGACAACCACGTGCTCATCCAGCCCTTCTCCCGTGCGACGGTCCACCACATATTGTCCGAGCTGGCCTCCGGCGCCAAACGCACCTCCACCATCGACCGCTGGCGCCACTCGATGGCCGAGTCGTACCCGCTGTCGATCCTCATCGCCGAGGACGATGTCGTCTCGGCGCAGGTGATCGCGGGGATGCTCGAGAACCTGGGTTACGCTCCCACCCTCGCCACCAGCGGGCCGGAAGCCGTCGAGGCGCTCCGAGGCCAGACCTTCGACGTGGCGCTGCTCGACGTGAACTTGCCGGAGTTTGGCGGCGTCGAGATCTTGGGGCGTGTCGAGACCAACCAGACGTGGTGGATCGCGATGAGCGCGTCGGTCCAGCCCGAGCTGCGCAAGCGATGCCGGGAGGCCGGATTTCGCGACTTTCTGACCAAGCCGCTGGCCTCCGGCGCCTTACAAAGTGCGCTTTTGCGCGGAGCCAGGCGCGACTCGGGCATCGCGGTGGGGTCGGAGGCACAGGCACCCACCTTGCACATAGCAGGCTCGAACACAGCAGGCTCGAATACAGCAGACTCGAGAGCGATGCGGCAGATGCGCGATCTCTTCGCCCAATCGCCCGACGCCTACCGGGACCTGCTGAAATCCCACCTCGACCAAACCGACCTGCTATGCGCCGATCTCGAGCAGGGTCTAAGCAATATAGGCGACCCGGAAACTGCACGCCGCGCGGTCCACACCCTGCAGGCTGCGGCGGCGAGCTTTGGCTGCGACCAGGTCGCCACGCACGCCCAAACCCTCGACATCGAGTGGGATGTGCTCACAGCCGAGCGCCGCCGCACGATCGCCCAGCGCCTTCTGAGCGCCTGGCGAGACGAAGAGCGCGCCGACATCGTCAATGAGCTCGAAGCATTGTCTACTGCAGAGAGTAAGAAATTAAGAGAGTGAGAGAGTGAGAACAACGTTCCGAACCACCGAGCTCGCCACGAGACGGTTGCTGTTATCTCACTATCTTACTTTCTCACTATCTTACTCTCTTGCAGCCGATCAGCAGCCACTCGCCGGCTGGCGCACACCGCTCGAATGCCAAACCATCTACGTAACTCCACTTAAAACCTGAGCGAAACGCCCAGGCGCGCTTCCGGCAAAAACCGAAGGCTGCCGCCCACCGGCGTGGCGTCCACGCCGACTTCACCCCGCAGGCGAAAACGCTCATTCAGCGAGGGCATCACCCCAAGACTCGCCCGCGGCGAGAACCGCGCGTCGGCGTCGAGCACGCCCTGCCAGCTCACGCCCAGTCCGGCGTGAGGCGCGAGGCCGCTGTCGAACCAGCCTGCAAACGCCTGCGCCCTGAGTGTGATTACCGTCTCGAATTGCTCACCCGAGTGTAGCCCGACGCCGCCGCGCGCCTCCGCCGCGAAGTGGCGCGTCGGCGCGGTGCCCAGGCCGACTTCGACAGACGTGCCGGCCGACGGAAACCCGGCTCCCCAATACGGGTCTGCGCCGACGGCGTCGTAGCCGACCATCGCGCTGAGCAGGTACTCGGCCGGGCGCTGAGCGTCCGGCGCGGCGACGTCGGCCGCCTCGTCGCGCTCGACGCTGACCTCGAAGCTGCCCAGGAGCACGTCTCGAAAATAGAGCTCGACGGTGGACGGGCCCAGCGTCGCGTCCCGGCCGGCGGTGAGGTTGACGCGCAGGCGGTCCGGGCCGACCTGCAGGGGCCGGGCCTCGAGAGCTTGATCGGAGACGCGCGCGACGACGTCCGGGGGCAGCCCCGGCTCGAATTGCAGATCAACCGCGCTCATCGCACCCTGGCGCACTGCGATACTGTCCTCCGCAGACCCGTCCGCAGGCGCGCTCACACGAAGCGTCGGCTTGACCACCTCGACGGTGGTCGCAAGCGCTCCTTCGTCGCCCTCGCATGTGATGTCGTGGGAGCCTTCGCTCGTCAGTTGCAGCGTCTCGGCAGGCTCGCCACCTTCGGCTGCGCAGCGCATCTTGCCGGGGGCGCGCAGCGTTCCGCCCAACATGACCTTGGACGTATCCGCCTCCAGGATATGACTGCCCCGGGCGCCGAGTTCGACCACACGAAGCCGACGAAGCTTCGAGGGGATACTCTCGAATTCATCGGCGTCGATGGCCACGATCGACACGAAGTAGTCGCCCGGCGGCAGCCCGCGCATCTCCAACGAGTCGATCTTCGCCGGGACGCGCTGGGAGAAGAGTACGTCGATTTGGCGACGGCTCCTGCTCACCTCGACATAATAATGCTCGGCGGCAGCGACCGGCTTCCACTCGGCGCGCACCGTCGCGCTCGCCCCCGCGACGACCAGGGCTCGCGGCGAGAAGCTCTGGGTCCACTGGGGCGTCGACGGCAGCGGGCGTGGCTTTTCGGGCGGCTTGCCCTTGCGCACCCGGGTTCCGTGGCCGGCGTTGACGCTCACGGCGCCTTTGCCGTTTGAATCGGTCACCGCTACGGGCTTGCCGTCGTGGTTGGCGATGCGCGACTCGCCCTCGTCGACGGTGACCTGCGCGCGGCCGCTTTCCAGCGTGGCTTTTGCGTCGGGAGTCTCCACATCTACCTTCTGGCCCGACAGGGCGGCGAGCTTCGACTTGAGCCGGCCCTTCTCCACCGTCGCGCGCCGGGCGACGGTGCGCCGCACGTTCGCCTTGCTCGGCCCGTAGATGACCACCAGCGTATTCTCGGTCATCTGGAGCTGGGAGCTGTCGCGAAACCCCAACTCGGCACGCGATCGGTCCAGGGTATTGACGCGCCAGGCCGAAAACAACTCCGCGCCGACGTCGACCGGATCCCAAGCCGACTCGGGAGGCTTCGCCCGCACGTTTCCGGCGCGCGCGGTCAATTGCGCCTCGGCTTGGTCGGGCAGCACGGGCAGGCGCAGCTCCGTCCCCGGCCGACACGCATAACCGTCGTCGCTCAGGTCGTTGTGCTCGTGGATATGATCGTAAGCTCGCGCGTCGCCATAGAATTCCCGGGCGATCGAGGTGCAGGTGTCGCCCTTCTTTACGGTATACGTCTCGAATTTCTCCTGGGCGCTCGCCACAGATGATCCGACGAGCGAGCACACCGCGAGGGCGATAAGAATCCGGTACTTCATATGCGTCCTCGTCTCTGTCGTGACTCGTGTAGCCGCTTGGCCTTGCGCAAGATCTCGCCGGGCTCATCGTCGACGAGCACGTCCTCGACGCCGATCTCGAGCAGCGCCACGGCCTGCGAGATCGACGCCGAGCCGACCACCGCGACGGTGGGATAAGCGGCGGTAAGCTGTGGAGTGACTGCATCGGGGGACATCGCCACAACAACATCGAAGCTGCCGCCGTCGACCCACGGACTGACCTGCCATCCGCTGGAGTGAGCGGCGACCATCAACTCGGACGACACCTCTCCGACCACTCCGACCACTCCGAGCGCGCCTGCAGCAGCCTCGCGCGAGCCGCTTGCGGCTGCGACCGTCGCCGAAGCGCCGGCGACGCCGGTAGCGGTGACCGCCCGTCGACTTCTCGGTTGGAGAAGCCTGGCCGGTCGACCCCGGCCGCGCATCTCCTCGCTGGCCAGCAATTTGCGGAAAAACGTACCCGCCTCGAAGGCGCTGGGCCGAGCCTCGGGGGATTTGGCGAGCATCGACAATACAAAGTTGTCGAGCGCCGCCGGGATCTCGAGGTCCGGGGCCTGCACGCGCATGCTCTTGGCGGGGACGTAGACGTGGGCGTTGAGCATCTCCATCAATGTCGCGCCCTCGACGACAGGCTCGCCGCATAACAGCTCGTAGAGCACACAGCCCAGCGAGTAGATGTCGCTGGCCGGGCCGAGGTCGCTGCTGCCACGGGCCTGCTCGGGCGACAAGAACTGCGGGGTGCCCGCCACGGTGCCCTCTTTGGTCATCCGGCTCAAGTCCTCGTCGCTGGCGATGAACGCCAGGCCGAAGTCGACCATCGTGGCGTGCGGGCCGGCGTCGGTCTCGGTGATGAAGATATTCTCGGGCTTGATGTCGCGGTGGACCAGGCCGATCTCGTGGGTCACGGTGAGCACATCACACATCTGCAGACAGATCTCGATGGCGCGCCACTTGTCGACGGGCCCGTCGCCGACCTCGTCCTCCAAGGGGTGGCCTTCCAGGTACTCCATGGCGATGAACAGCGCCCCCTCGTGCTCGCCGTAGTCGTAGACGGTCACCGCGTTGGGATGGTCGAGGCGAGACATCACGCGCGCCTCGCGGGTAAAGCGGGCGCGAAACTCGGGATCGTCGTGCATCGACGCGGTGCGAAGGACCTTGACGGCCACGCGCCGATCGAGCCAGCGATGTCGCGCCTCGAGGACCACGCCCATACCACCGGCGCCAAGCTTGGTGACGACCTCATATTTGTCGCCGATGACCACCCCCGGTCTGATCGCCATTTCACTCATAAGACCACCTCGTAGACGCTGGTCTCCTCGGCGCCGACCGTCAGCAACTCGGTCGAGGCGCGACGAAAGATGAACCGGTCGGCCGCGTCTTGCTGAATCTGCTCGCTGACCAAGATCTGATTCTCGTGGGCGAGCGCCTCGAGTCGTGCCGCCTGGTTTACGGCTTTGCCGATGGCGGTGTACTCCATGCGCGTCTGGGAGCCGACGTTGCCGACCACGGCCTCGCCGACGTGCAGTCCCATCGCCAACTTGATCTCGACGCCGAACTCCTTCATCCAGCGTCGGTTGGCGAACTCCAGCACACGGGCAATCTGCTCGGCGGCATCGAGGGCGTGGAGCACCTGGTCGTCGTCCTCGCGGGGCGCGCCCCAAAAAGCCATCACACAATCGCCGAGAAATTTGTCGACGGTGCCGCCGCTCTGGAAGATGATCGTCGTCATCAGCGTAAAGAGCTCGTTGAGGATGGTGACGACGACCTCCGGGGAGTGGTGCTCACACATCGGCGTAAAGCGCACGACGTCGGCAAAGAGGACCGTGATGCGCCGGCGCTCTCCGCCGAGGGACATCGCCTGCTCGCGGCGCACGACGTTGTCGACGAGCTCCTCGGGTAGGTAGCGGCCGAGATCAGCTCGGATAGCAATTTCGCGGGCGATCTGCTCTTCGCTGGACTTCAGCTCGAAAGCCGCGTCGTTGAGCGTGCGGGCGACCACCGCGATCTCGTCACGCGTGTCGATGTCGACGCGCTCATCGAAGGCGCGCTCGCCCAGGCGCTTTGTGAAGGCGACCAGCGCATCCAGCGGACGCGTGAGCCGCCCGGCGAAAAAGAACGCCAGCAAGAAGGCGACCGCCGCGGCGCCGGCGGTGCCGCCGCCGACGATCCAACGCATCCGGATCAACGAGGCGTAGGCCTCGTCGATGGGCACCTCCACCCGGGTCACCCACGGCATCGACTGCAACGGCAGCGCCGAGACCAGGACCGGGCGCTCGGGGTGGTCGCCGGCGTGAGCGACACCCTGCGCGACGACCGTCTGGAGCGAGGCCATCAACCCTTCGGCGGGCAACTGGTCGCCGACCTCGTCCTCCTCGGTCGACAAGATCACTCGCCGATCGAGGTCGACCACATCGATACGCGAGCGGGCCGAGAGCTGGTTCGCGCCCACACGGGCGGTACGCCGCTGGGCAACTCCCAGCGGCACGATCGTACGCAAAAACCCGGTCACCTCGCCGCGCTCGGGGCGAATGGCGATGGTCATCTCGACGCTGGTCCTATTGGCATCACCTGCCTCGCCGACCTCCACATCGCCGACGACTAACGTCTCGCTACTAGCCCGCTGGGCTATAGCTTCATCCAACGGGTCGCTGTCGAAGCCGTCGCCACTCTGGTCGATCTGGGCGATATAGGCGCCCTTCTGGTCGTAGATCGCGACCGTCTCGAGGAGCGGGTCGGACTCGACCAACGCGGTGGCCACGTCGATGCGATTGGACTCGGCGACGGCGGGGTTGGTGAGCACTTGCTGGATGCTCAACAGGCTGTTGTGCGCATCGTCGAGGGCCGCCTCGATGGTCTCGGCGATATCCTCGGCGACGGCCAGGCGAAGCTCGCGATTCTGGGTCTCCAGCGTGCTCGCGTTGACCTCCATGAGCCCCAGACCCACGGCCAACACCGGAACGATGGCGAGCAAGCCGCCGAATAGGAGCAGCTTGAGCCTCAGCGAGAAGCGTATGTCTTCGCGTTGGCTCACTTATTGCCTCGCTGAATATCGCCCCGCTCGATGATATGGAACTCGACGCGGCGATTCTGCGCGCGGCCCTCTTTGGTCTCGTTGTCGGCGATGGGATGGCTCTCGCCGTAGCCCCGCGCGGACAGCCGGCGCGCGTCGACGCCGCGCTCGATGAGGAACTCTTTGACCGACACGGCTCTTTGTTGGGACAGCTCGAGGTTGGAGCGCTCGTCGCCGCGCGCATCGGTGTGGCCCTGGATACGCATCAACTGGATGTCGGGATTGGCCTCGAGCACCGAGGCGACCTGCTCGAGCACCGAGTGGCTGCGCCGCTTGATGCTCGCCCGATTGGTATCGAAGTGAACCCGCTCCAAGATCTCGATGCGGTCGTCGTGCAGCCTCACGGCGCTGTCGCCCTCGTCGGGGCAGCCGTCTTCGTCGTCGACGCCGTTGATCGACTCAGGGACGTCCGGGCAGGCATCATCGACGTCGGGGATGCCGTCGCGGTCGTTGTCGGGGTCCGGGCAGCCGTCGGCGTCCTCGAATCCATCGAAGTCCTCGGCCTCATTGGGACACTGGTCGACCGAGGCGTCGATGCCGTCTCCGTCTTCGTCGTCGAACGGGCAACCGGCGGTCTCGGCCGTACCGGGCGTGTTCGGGCACGCGTCGTCGAAGTCGTCGACGCCGTCGCCGTCGTTGTCGGGGTCCGGGCAGCCATCGGCGTCCTCGAAGCCGTCGACGTCTTCGGGGCTATTCGGGCAGGCGTCGTCGACGTCGGGGATACCGTCGCCGTCGTTATCAGGATCGGCGCAGCCGTCGTCGTCCTGAAATTCGTCGATATCTTCCGGTGGGCAGTTGTCGTCGGAGGTCGAGGCGATCGAGCCGGTGGCTGTGCCGCCCGACGGGCGGTAGCCCAGCGAGGCGACCACGCGCACATCCGGGGTACCGTAGCCGCCGGCGAGCGCCCCGCCGGCGCCCAGCGTGCTCGTCAGACCGGTATCACCCCAGCGCACCCGCGCACCTCCCAGATAGCCCGCGCTGACCGAGCGCGTCGCGTCGGCGAGCGCCTCCCAGCGCCCAAAGCCGGTCACCATCACCGTCAGCGTATCGGGCACCACGCCGACCTCGGCGCCCAGGCGCACGTCGAGCCGGTCGTCGGTCGCAAACATCGCATCGGCCACCTCCGGCTGGAGCATCCAGCCGACGTTGGCCGCCACTCGCCACGGATAGGCCCCGTCGACCCGGTAGTCGGCGATAAGCGAGCCCAACGCGCTCAAAGAGTCACTCGATTGGTACGGAGCGTCGTTCGAGGTGGGCAGATACCCGGTGACTTGAGCGCCCAGGCCAAAGCCCTGCTCTTGGAGAAGCTTCAAGCGAAGCTGGGCGCGCGCGTCGGCCAGATCGATGGTGTTCGGCGAAGGCCGCACGTCGGTCGGATCGCCGGTTTGATAGACGACCACCGGCAATACGAGGCCAACCTCGAGACGCTCGAATAGGCCCACGCCCAGGCCGACGTCGAGTTTGTACTGCTCGTCGACCAGTCGGGTCACCGTCGACGCATCACCGCGGCGCTTGAGCTCGACGGGGTCATCGGCGTAGTGCGCCACCAAGTCCACGCTCGGAATCAGGTGGCCTGCGACGTCGCTGGTGGCGACCGACCAGATCGAGGTCGCCCCGACCGCCTGCGGCTCGAAGGTCTCCGAGGCCGGCATCTGAGCGGCGAGTTCGCGCGCCCCCACCAGCGTCAGCACGGCCGCAGCGAGCACACTCGCCGCACGCTTTTGCCAAACCACACGGTTTTTCCAAACGGTACGTTCCATCGCGGTTACTTCCTTATCCCGGACGATGCGAATGTCTGGCGAAGATTCACCGAGTACACTCTCGCACATCCAACTTCAACGCCATGGTACACGTTGTGGCGAGCAAACACCGTACCATTTCGGTGCAATCTTGGATGCAAGTTGGGCCCCGGGCTATCCGACCACCGCTCCGGGCTACCCGACCACCGCTCCGGGCTACCCGACCACCGCTCCGGGCTACGCTCCTCGACTCCGTCTCGGCGCTCACCCGAAGC
>CAYLTX010000012.1:12454-67992 GCA_964386725.1 uncultured Bradymonadales bacterium
TGGGGGTCAGCTTGGCGACCGCAGGGCGCCTGCGCAGCCCCCAGCGGTCTCCGGGCTACGCGCCCACCGCTTCGGGCTCCGCGATGCTGGAAAAACGCGCGCGCCTCAGCCATGATAGGCCTTGCACGAGTTCACAAGACGCGCTGTTCCACCACACCCGACACACGAGCAACTATGTCTATCTGGGTCATCGATGACGACGTCACCCTGAGGAAGATGGTCCGCGAGATCCTCCAGCAGGAGGGCTTCGATGTGCGCGAGTTCGTCGACGCCAGGGGCGTGGTCGAGGCGCTCGACGACCAGCCCTCCCTGATCCTGTTGGATGTGCGCATGCCGGGCCAAAAAGGCACCGAGTTGTGTCGCGAGATTCGCGCACGATCGTCGGTGCCGATCATCTTCTTGTCCTCGGCCGCCGACCCCATCGACCGCGTGGTCGGCCTGGAGTTGGGCGCCGACGACTATATCGTCAAGCCGTTCCACCCCAAGGAACTCGCCGCCCGCGTCCACGCGGTGCTCCGTCGCGCCGAGGCCATCGCGCCCAACGACGGAGTGTTGCGCGCAGGCTCGCTGACCCTCGATCCACTGGCCATCAAAGCCGAGTTCGCCGGCCGCGAGATCTCGCTGACCAACACCGAGTTTCGCCTCCTGCAGACATTGATGGAGCAGCCCCGCAAGGTCTTTAGTCGAAAGGAGCTCATGGCCGGCGCCTACGACGGCACGCGCGTGAGCAAAAAGACCATCGACAGCCACATCCGCCGGGTGCGCGCCAGCTTCGAATCGTGCGATATCGATCCGATTCGCACCGTCCGGGGCGTCGGATACGCCCTGAGGCTCGAGGCGCTCGAGGCGCAGACTAAAATAATAACGTGATGACCATCAGAACTATTGGCCGATGGAGGCGTCCAGCGCAGCGGTGACGTCGCGGCCATGTATGCTGCGATGAGTGCGTCGACATTGGGAGAATAACTACTTTGGCTTCGGCACCGCCAACAGCATCAACCTGCTGCCCAATTACCTGGTCATCATGCACGCTACCTTCCCATTCCAGCAGCCCGAGCCCGCCCGCGCCCCCCATGCCTTGCCGGCCTTCCCCACCCGGCGCTGGTCACCCTCGATCACTTCGACGTGCTCGAGGAGAATTCCGCCGCCAACTCCGCCCGCGAGCTATATGACTACGAGCCGGGCTGGGGCCTGCCGTCGCTAGAACAACGAGATCGTATCTGGCAAGACGCCGGCAGCCACTCTCTTGGGCCTCAAACCACCAAAACCTTGGCCAGGTGCCTTGAAAACACTCCGATCGTGTCGACACTCCATCCGTATGAAAGTCCAACAGGCCAGTCGGTCCCTCCGGTTGGCATTTCATCTTCGGCTCGCGCGCCTCAAACAGCGCATCACACCTGGGTATATCCATGACTTCTGCAAAACGACACGTCGTCGTACTCGGCTCGAATTTCGCCGGCCTTACGGTCGCGAGGCTGCTCCGTAAATACGCCGGCGACAAGATCGACATCACGGTCATCGACCGCAAGGACTACGTATTATTTATCCCCAATATCCCCATCGAGCTCTTCGCAAACAACAACCCCGAAGAGACGTTGCACTTTCCGTTCGTCAAACACCTCGAGCAGGACGGCACCGAGTTCATCCAAGGCGAGGTCGTCGGGATCGACGTTGACGAACAAACGGTGGCCTATCGGCCGACCGAACGCGCCGGCTCGGCCACGCATACGCTCGACTACGATGACGTGGTCATCGCCCTGGGAACCCGGCTGTCTTACGACCACATCGACGGCTTCGAGGAGCACGGCCACGCGCTCTCCGACGGTTACTACGCCGACGAACTGCGCAAGTACCTGCACGACGGCAACTACAAAGGTGGCCCCATCGCCATCGGGTCGGCTCGCTTCGAGCAGGGCCACAGTCCCCATATGCCCGACTGGTTTCCCACCGCCGAGGCTGCATGCGAGGGTCCGCCGGTGGAAGTGGCACTGAGCCTGGCGGCATGGCTCGAAGATCACGACATGGGCGGCCCGGAGAAGATCACGGTCTTCACCCCAGCCGAACTCATCGCCGAGGACGTCGGTGAGAATATCGCCCACCAACTGCTAGAGATGATGGGCGAGATGGGGTTCAACTACAAAGCTGGGGTCAAGGACATCGAGCGGCTGACCGCCGACGGCATCGAGTTTGCCAACGGCGAACAGGTCGAGGCCGAACTCAAGATCGTCTTCCCGGACTGGGAGCCGCACCGCTTCCTCAAGAGCTTGCCAGTCGTGGACGATGTCGGATTCGTAGTGTCCGACCTGCGCATGCGTAACCCCGACTATCCGAACGTGTGGACGTGCGGAGACGCCGCGGCGTTGACGGTTCCCAAGCTCGGCTCCCTCGGGCACACCCAGGCCGAAATCATCAGCCGAGAGATCGCCTGGGAAGAAGGCGCCATCGACGAGGACGAGCGCGCCGACGACTTCTGGCCGGAAGTCCTCTGCATGGGTGATTTCGGCCGACACAAAGCCTTCTATATCCACTCCGACGTCTGGTACGGTGGGGACAAAGAGATCCTCAAGATCGGTCGGATACCCTACTGGATGAAGCTCGGATTCAAGGAAGCTTACGTCGCGTCCGGCGGCAAAGTTCCGTCCTGGGGCGTCCCGATGACCGAATTCTTGCTCGACTGACGATGACTCGTTCTCGACGATGCCGGGCTCGCCGAGTCCTCTCTCGTAGCGCTGCAGGTCGCGCGAATTGTACCGAGCCCGGCGCTTTTTGCCCGGCCAAAAAGGCACCGAGTGGTGCCGCGAGATTCGCGCACGCTCGTCGGTGCCGATCATCTTTTTGTCCTCGGCCGCCGATCCCATCGACCAACTAACGAAACCATATTCCCCGACGGGCCCCGCGTCATGCGGGGCTGCGGAGTGTCGGGCGTCCGCTGCTTCGGGGGGAGCGTCGTCAGCCGTCTGCCAATAGCGAGGCGCGTAGCTCGACGGGCGTGCTATTTGTCCAGCGCTTGACGGCGCGATTGAGACTGGAGACCTGGTTGTAGCCGAGTTGGAGCGCCACCTCGGCCATATTGAGCCAAGGGCGAGACAGAAGCAACTTCGCGCGCTCCTCGCGCGCCTCGTCGGCGAGCTTGCTGAAATTTGTCTGCACCCCGCTTAGCTTTCGCTGCAGGGTGCGCTAACTCACACCCAACTGCCTCGCCGCCGAGCCGATACTCAGATCTCCGGCGACCAGCCGATCGCGGACCGCGTCGCGCGCTCGCACCAGCAGCGAATCCGCCGTCGCCACGGCGGTCGGCCGCGGCTGGCCGGTGCTCACCGTCGCACTCGACGCCGCGGCCGACGCGCCCGTCGTGCACAACTGAAGCAGGCCGAACTCGTCGGTGACACCCAGCTTCTTCAGGATATTGTCGCGTTGCCCACTGAAGGCGTCAGCCGAGATCTCCAGCGCCGCACAAATCTCGGCGGGTGCCGTGCCCACGAGCATCACGGTGACCAGCGCTCGCTCGTGTGCATCGAGCCGATCTTGCCCCGCCAAGAGCCCGTTGCGACCGGCGTAGCTCCTCGCCAGCGGACGCAACCCCTCGGTCACGGTGTGAATGATGGCTCGGTCAGAAGCATCGAACGGGTCGGCGGACACCGGACGGTCCACGCAAAACGCGACCTCCAACTCCCCCGATGACTCACCCGATGACTCACCCGACAGGCCTGCCGACAACGGTAGTACGCTCGCCACCCGGTCGACGACGCCCAACTCGTCGAGCAGTCGCCCCATAGCCGTGTCGACCGCCTCCGACGGTGCTCCCACTGCCCGGAGACCAAGCGTGCGATGGCGGCCGGCGGTCGAGGCAATCTCGATCAGCACGGGATCGCGCGACAGCGCCGGCTCGAGCCGCATCCAACGCCGCCTCACCTCACGCCTGTGCGCGAGATCCGGTCCAAAATCACATATCTCGACGACCTGATACTCCCCGGGCGCTGTGCCAGCGGCATCTCTGCGCTGGACCACCATCATCGCGTGGCTGGCCTGCACCAGCGATTGAAGCACGCGGGCAGCATCGCGCTGTGAACCTCTCAGTGGGACTCTTTGAGGTGCGCCAGGATGTAGTAGAACCAGTGGTCGCCGCACACCGATCTAAACCACTCCTACTCCGAAACCCGGAGTCTTGGCTTCGTCAGACCAGCGTCTGTCGGTTTGTCCTCAATCCATGTAGCGCTGCTACCTGTCAATCGGCCAAACCGACATCCATCTGGCCTGACTTTGCCAATTTATCCGGTTTCCGAAATAGGAGTGCTTTAGTTTGCAGGTCAGCCCGAGTGTGGAATAGTACCGGCGACCTAAGCCCGACTTTTGCCGTAGCCGCCCGAGGTAGTCGATGTCGAAGAGAAGTCTGTTGATGATCCCTGGCCCCATCGAGGTCTCCCCCACAGTGCTCGAGGCCTTCCAGGGCCCCCCGCCAAGTCACGTCGCCCCCGATTTCATCGAAAAATTTGGGCGAGCGCTCGAGATGATGCGCGAAGTCTGGTGCGCCAGCGCCGACAGCCAGCCCTTCGTCATCTCCGGCAGCGGCACCATCGCCATGGAGATGGCGGTGGGCAACCTGCTCGAGCCCGGCCAGCGTGCGCTGGTGGTCAACACGGGTTATTTCTCCGATCGCATGGCCGAGATGTTGCGCCGCCGCGGGGTGCAGTTGACCGAAGTCGGGGCAGAGCCGGGTTCGGTGCCGAGTATCGCCGGGATCGAGCAGGCGCTCGACGCCCGTCAGGTCGACGCCGTCTTCGCCACCCACGTCGACACATCGACCGGGGTTCGCGTCGACGCGCAGGCCATCGCCGCGCTCGCCCGTGAACGCGGCGTGCTGTCGGTCTTCGACGGCGTGTGCGCCACGGCGGGTGAGGCGTTCGAGATGGGCGAGTGGGGTGCCGACGTCTATCTGACCGCATCTCAAAAGGCGGTCGGCGTGCCGCCCGGGCTCGCGCTGATGGTCGCCAGCCCGCGGGCCCTCGAAGCCCGCGCATCCCTTACGCAGCCGCCGCCGATGTCGGTCGACTGGCAGCAGTGGCTCCCGATCATGAACGCCTACGAGCAGCGCCAAGGCAGTTATTTCTCGACCCCGGCGACCAACCTCGTCGAGGCGCTGCATGCCAGCCTGAGCGAAATCCTGGCTTATCGGCGTGATGGCCAGCTCGATGGCCAAAAAGCAACCCAACAGGGCATCTCGGCGCGAGTCGCCGCACACACGGCCGCCGCCGACGCGATGCGCGCGGCCTGGTCACGCATGGGCCTCGAGATCTTCCCGCAGCGCCCGGATCTGGCCGCCAACACCCTGAGCGCGGTCATGTACCCCGAAGGCGTCGGCCCCGAGGTGCTCGCCGACATCAAAAAGCGCGGCGTCGTCGTCGCCGGCGGGCTGTATCCGGGCCGCAAGCAGACGTATTTCCGCGTCGGCCACATGGGCCACGTCGTCACCGAGCCCGAGATGCTCTTGCAGACGGTGCGCGCGGTGGCCGAAGCGCTGATCGAGAATGGTCACGCAACCGACGTTGGAGAAGCCGTGTCGGCTGCCGAAGAGCACCTGTAGGCGCCCTCGCCGCAAGACACCACCAGCGCATCCGAGTCAGCGCAATATGGAGAAAGAGATCGTCAGCCGTCTGCCAATAGCGAGGCGCGTAGCTCGACGGGCGTGCTATTTGTCCAGCGCTTGACGGCGCGATTGAGACTGGAGACCTGGTTGTAGCCGAGTTGGAGCACATGGTCATAGCCCAGGTGCATCGCGATATCGATAAAATCGAGCGATGTTTCGACGAGTAGCTGGTGGGCGCGGTCGCGCCGCGCCTCGTCGGCGAGCTTGCTGAAATTTGTCTGCATCCCGCTTAGCCTTCGCTGCAGGGTGCGCTCACTCACACCCAACTGCCTGGCCGCAGAGCCGATACTCAGATTTCCGGCGACCAGCCGATCGCAGACCGCGTCACGCGCTCGCTCCAGCAGCGACTCCGCCGTCGGCACAGCGGTCGGCCGACGCGCCCGTCGTGCCCAACTGCAGCAGGCCGAATTCGTCGGTGACACCCAGCTTTTTCAGGACATTGTCGCGTTGCCCACCGAAGGCGTCAGCAGAGATTTCCAGCGCCGCACAAATCTTGGCTGGGGCCGTGCCCTCGAGCATCATGGTGACCAGCGCTCGCTCGTGTGCATCGAGCCGATCCCGCCCCGCCAAGAGCCCGTTGCGACCGGCGTAGTTCCTCGCCAGCGGACGCAATCCCTCGGTCACGGTGTGAATGATGGCTCGGTCAGAAGCATCGAACGGGTCGGCGGACACCGGACGGTCCACGCAAAACGCGACCTCCAACTCCCCTGACGACTCACCCGACAGGCCTGCCGACAACGGTAGTACGCTCGCCACCCGGTCGGCGATGCCCAAGGGGGGCGCCGTCGAACGACGCCCGCCCCGCGCAGAACCATCGCGCCGTGGACCGCTCAGAGCGATTCCTTGAGGTGCAGCAAGATGTGGTAGAACCAGTCGGTGTTCTGGCTGTTTTGAAAGTTCTCGATCTTCGCCCAGTCGTCGGGGTTTGTCACGTCCCAGATGTCCATCGAGTCGAGTTCGTTGTCCATCGGGCAGCCGGGGTGGTCTTGGCGCATCTTGTCGTAGTCGCCCTTCCCATAATCGCCTGCTTGGACCGCCAGGGCGGCCTGGGTACCTGCGTCCAAATGAGCCTGGACCGGGGTGCAGATATCGCTCAACCCCGGCGCCCGGACGTACACTCCGTAATAGGTGTTCCGGCCCTGGGTGCCGGTGAAGTAATTCGGGGTCGCCTGCAACCCGCCGATGTCGAAGTTCGTCTCCTCATCGAACTCGCGTCTGGCTGCCGCGACCACCGACTCGTTTCGGCCACGCGCGCCCCCGGGCAGGGCGTAGTCGCCTGCGCCGTGGAGCTTCTGGCCGTCGGCAACGATCTCGCCGCGCTTTTTTCGGTCGTTGAAGAAGAAGAAGCCTTTTTGGTTCTTGTGTGCCAGCAAGAACTTGCCGGTGCCGTCGTGTACGACCGCGTATACAAATTGACCTGCCATGGTACGTCTCCTGTATGGATCGTGGTTCTGTTTGGGTCAGGCCAGTCCGGCTGAGGCGAGTCGGCCGGACTGGTGGGGCGCTTAGTAGTACAACATCACTTCCCACGTGGCGCTTCGTCGGTCCAGATGGCCATTGGCTACGTTGCCGTCTCTCGACGATGCTACTCACATCGCCTTTATGCGGTTTAACCGTATGCGAGCCGCCGCCTTGCCACTGACCATCTGGCCTCGCCGAGAGCTACTCACCCCGAAAGTGACGTTGTACTATTAGGCTTAGATCTCCAGGTCGCCGATGTAGGTCTCGGCGCTGTCGCCGAGCTTGTCGATGACCGCCTTGCGCACTTGGTCGTACACGCTCTCGTTGAGCGTGGCCTGTTGGTTGGATTGGAAGAGCTTCATCCGCGTGGACGAATAGCCGAACCACAGGAAGCGGGTTGTGTGCTCTTCACTTGTGAAGTGGAACGCGCCCACCGAGAAGCTGACCACGCCGTTGGTCTCATTGGCGATGCCAGCCTGGAAGTTGCCCTTGCCGAGGTCCTCGCCCTGGGAGTCGAAGAGGACCAGGCGGCCGTCGTCGTCGCTGAGCGCCTCGAGGGCCTCGAGCGTCTCGCCGAAGATCGCCATGCCGTTCTGGGTGGCGATGGCTCCCAGAAGCTTGATGACGACGTCCTGGACGCGCACCGTGTCGCCGGATTTCGAGTATTTCTGGAAGTCGAAGCTCTCGATGACCCAGCCGATCTTGCCGAGCACCTCGACATACATCTTGTACCAGTTCTCGGTGTCCTCGAAGCGGTCGTACTTCTTGTTGGCCGCCAACTGTGCCAGCAGCGTCGAGTTGAGCACGTCCTGCTGGGCCTGCGTGCCGACGTCGGAGACGAATGAGACCAAGCTGCCGTCGGCGACGTAGCCGGACGCCTCCCCGTCGTGGTCCTCGGCCGCCGCCGCCCCGCTCAGGTCGAGCTCGCGGATCTGGTCGGACGGCTCGGCGATCTCCAGGCTCTTGATGTAGTCGATACGCTTCTTTGCGTCTGTCATCTCTTGGACGTCTGTCATCTTGCAATCCTCCACAAAAAATGGGTTACGAAAAATATATGACTGCTACGGCGTCACGCTTCAGGTGACGTGGTGTGGTCAAAAGCAAGCGTCGTTCCAGGCGAATCTCGATAGGCAAAAAAGCCACCCAAACCGGCCGCATACGGCTACATTCGACGACAAAACACCAACCGGCATATGCGCCACATACTTGTCAGCCAGGCCTAAGTGTCATGCCATGACACTGCAGCGTCGTCACATGACACCAAATCAGCACCGTTTTGGCTCACCTTGCGCCGACACAACCGTCCCATTGGAGCCGGCGCAAAATCGCCGCCGAGTAGCAGCTCCCCCATCACTGGTGGTCATCTCCGATGCATTGCCCCACCAGCCGCGCCTCCGTCTGCCGGAGGCGCTCGATATCGTCGAGCGCGCGCCGATACCGACGATAGTGGTTTTTGTGCTCGACCAAATTCGCCTGGCCGAGCAGCTCGAATGCTTCGGCCTTGCCGGCGCAGGCCTCGGCCGCCTGCTGGAGGACGTGGCCGCAGAAGGCATCGGTCAGCCCGAGATCGAACACCTCACCGCGCTCTGCGGCCAGCTTGGCGAGGTCGACGAAGATGTGCGCCGCCTCCTTCAGGTTGCGCTCGAGGCTCGAGGCGCTGGCGCCGCCCTCCATCGACAGAGCTCGGTCGACGTGGTCGCGCGTAACCATGGTGGTGCAAAGCTCGCCGGGGGCGTCGGTGCGCGCGATGATCGCCGCGCGGCGCACCACGTTGTCGAGCTGTCGGAGGTTTCCCGGCCAGGGCTCTTGCTCCAGGCGAAGCAGAGCCGGCTCGTTGAATTGAAGGTTGACCTCGTCGGGGCTGCAGCGGCCCAGCATAAAACTCGCCCACGCGCCGATCTCGTCGCGGCGCTCGGCCAGCCCGGGCACCTGCACCGGAAGCACGTTGACTCGGTAATATAGGTCGCGGCGAAAACGGCCTTGCTCGACGGCGGCAGCTAGGTCGACGTTGGTCCCGACGATGAACCGCACGTCGGCGTGGCGCTCGGGACCGGCGTCGCCGAGCACGCGGTAGGTTCGCTCCTCGAGCAGGTGCAGGAGGCCGGCCTGGGTGTCTTTGCTCAGCTTGTCGATCTCGTCGATGAACAACGTGCCTCCCTCGGCGCGGCTCACGGCTCCGTCGACCGCCGAGGTCGCGCCGGTAAACGCGCCTTCCTTCCACCCCATCAACCGGGCCATATGCATCGACTCGGGGATGGTCAGCAGGTCGAGGACTTCGAAGGGACCGTCGCTACACGCCGAATGGTGATGACACCACCGTGCCAGCCGCGACTTGCCGCTGCCGGTCTCGCCCGAAATGAGCAGCGTCTCGCCGTGGCGGGCGAACTCGTCGAGGAGTTTCAACACCGGCGCCATGGTGCTGCCGACCACCGGCAGCCACTCGTCGGTGGAGAAGGCGTGCTGGTCTCCGACCGGCCGCGCCAACAGCCGCGGCGCCACCAACTCGGCGAGGGTCTGCAGCTCCTCGATGACCTCGGTCGGCGGGAAAAGCTCGCCGGACATCGCCGGGGCGTTGCTCTCGAGGGTGATCATCCCGGCCAATTCAGCGCCGAGATCGAAGATCGGCAGCACCAGAATGTGGGTCGCCTGTTGGGACAAGTAGCGCTGCACACTCTTGGTCAGCTCGGCGTCGGGACTCTCGCCGCCGAGATCGATACGCCGACCCGAACCCACCAGCACGAGTTGGTGGAGCCTCGTGTCGATGACCAGCTCGGTGCCGAAGCGCCGCAGCCAACTCCACACCTCCGCCGATCTCACCGCCTCGTCGGCCGGCCCGTCACCTGCGAACCGCTCGCTGATCAAGCTCCTATAGGCTGTATCCGATCGCAGGTGAACGGTGCCCGTGAGCAACCCGGTGCCCCCATGCTCGCTGAGCCCAGCGCCGCGCTCGGCGAACTCCTCTAGCAGACATCGGCCGGCGCGCTCGAAGGTCTCAGCGGTCGAAATTCGGCGCGACAGCTCTCGAAACTGTGAATACATGGTTTTCCGTGGAATCTCAGTGGGTTCCAGCACGGCAATCTATCGAAGAACGTCGCAATCCTCGGGGCTCCGAGGCGAGAATTCAAGAGCGAAGAACAACCCTCGGATGGTGGCGATCTCGACACCGCTGCTGGCCGCAGAAGCGGCCGCCGCTTCTATCGCCCCGTTTCAGCGCCTCTTGCAGCCCAAAAGCTAATAGCGGATGTTGAATATCCTCGGCGAGCCCACGTCTGACCGAGCGCAATCTAAAGAAGTGTGTATTTATTACTCGAACGGACCGATCATCCCATGCAACGCATCTCATTTGCCCTCATCTCCAGCGCCCTGCTCCTGTCTGCCTGCGCCGTGCCGGCCGGCGGCCAAGGCTATGGCCAGGCTGCCCAGCAGCAACAGGCCGGCGTCGACTACTGCCCCGAGCGGCTTCCGGTGGCCCAGGACCGCATCCGTGAGCTCTATTCGCAGCCCGCCGAGCGGCGTGGCGGCGAGGGAGTCGAGGCGACCATCACCGGCCCGAACGGCGAGTCGATCAGCGTGAGCGTGGGCACCTCCGTCTCGGCGGGGACTACACCCGGCCCTCAGGACGTCCAGACAGGGCTCTCCGACCTCGTGCTCAACTGCGGGGCAGACTTCTCCGACCACGAATGCTTCGTCGAGATCTATCTCGACGGCGAGCAACTCGCCGACCTGGGGCCGACGACCGACGGGCAGGTTCCGTTCCGTTGCTTGCCGGCAGGCCGACACAATCTGCGCATCGAGTCGGTCGGCCAGGTCATCTTCGACGACGTCATCCGCCTCGACAGCGACCACGAACATCTGGCCGAGATCAAGGAGACCGCCGGCGGCGAGGCGCGCTTCGAGATCTATGCGGTCAACGAACTGTCCGGCCGCATCCCCGCGGTCCCGCGTCAGCGAGAAACCGCGCAGGCCGACTCGGCGGGAGTCTCGGTGCGCGTCGATGACGGCCAAGACTCCGTCTCGGCCGGCGCAACCGTGCGCACCGGCGAGAACGACACCTACCGCGACGAGACTTATGAAGAGGATGACGACTACGACCAGGGCTACGACCACGGCTACGAGGACGGACACAACGACGGACACGGCCACCGAGCCGGCCCCGAGGCCATGTCGAGAAGCGACTTCCGCTCGCTGATGGAGGCTATCGAAGACGAGAGTTTCAAGGATGGAAAGCTCGGCGTCGTCAAGACCGCCGCCAAGCACAACTACTTCACCTCGGCGCAGGCCGCTCAGATCGTCGAGGCGCTCGACTTCAGTGACTCGAAGGTCGAGTCGGCTGTGCTGCTCTACCCGCAGGTGGTCGACCCGGGCAACTTCCACAACGTGATGGGCTCGCTCGATTACGAGTCGGATAAAAAAGAAGTGCGTGAGCGTCTGGGGCTGTAGGTGCGCAGATCGACCCGAGCTTCTTGAATTTGCCGGGGCCGCTTGCCAGAATCCCCCCTGGTGACCGGAGACGGAACAAAAAGCATGGTCGAGTTCATTGGTCGAACAGAGCTACTGGCGTTACTCGGCGAAGTCGTCGTCCCCGGCGAGTTCGTCGCGCTGGTGGGCCCGTCGGGCGTCGGCAAGACCGCCCTGGCTCGGCATTGGCTGGCGCAGCACGAAGGCCAACTGCGAGTAGCCACCGTCGATGGCTTTCATCGTTCTCCGATGGAGGTCGCCGCCGAACTGCTGGCGACGGCCGGCGAGGTGCCCGAGGCGCGACTCGACGAAGACGAGGTGTGGGCCAGCGCTGCACAGGCGCTCGAGGGCTTCGATATTGTCTTCGTGGACGACGTCGACTTCCCGATGGCCTCACTTCAGAGGCTGTTTCGGATCTGGGACGGGGCGATCTTGGTGACGACACATCAGCCGCCTGCCGGCGGCGGGGTCAAAGCTGTGCCGGTCGCCCCTTTCGACACCGACGAGGACATCACCGACTCGGACGCCGCGCGCCTCTTTGCCAGCGCGAGCACCGCCACCGACATCCGGTTCGACCCCTATGACTCGCCACGAGCACTGGAGGCACTCCTCGATGCCTGCGATGGCTTTCCGCTGGCGATTATTCTGGCAGCTCAATGGAGCGCGACTCTATCGTGCGAGACCGTCTTGAAGTTGCTCGACGAGGGCAGCTATCCCGAGGACGGCGATAACCCGCGACGACATCGTTCGATGCAGGCGGCCATTCATTTTAGCTGGAATCAATTGGCGCAAGCCCAACGCGCCCGGCTCTACGCGATGTCGCTGTTGGCCGCACCGGTCGCCGTGGCGACTGTCTCCGAGTTATGTGACGAGCCACAAATCGACACCGCCCGGGGACTGCATCAGTTGGTCCAGATGAGCATGATTGGCCGCGGCCCGCAGCACCGCCCGCTGAGTTCGTTTTGCGAGCACGCACTGAAGGTCTTCGCCGAGCAGAACCCCCAACGCGCCGAGGCCATCGAGCAGCGACTCATCGAGTTGGCGACGCATCGGGCGCATCGAGAAGTCGAGGCTCTGTCCATGTACGACGTCCCCGACCAATCGAGGCATCTTTGGCAGGCCGCCATCGGATTCGCCCCGCGCATCGAGGACCGAGATTTGGGCGTCGTCTTAGCCATGTGGCTACACTGGCTAGCCTTCCGAGTGTCTTCCGAAGAGCGCTCCCGTCGCATTGAAAAGGCGCAGCCGCTCTTCGAGCGCGCCGACGACTGGCACGCCTGGTATTGGTTGGCAAAGCTGCGTCGCCACGAGCGCGATCAACGCGTCGGTGAGGTTATCGAGCGTGCCAAGACCGTCGCCCAAACGCCCGAACAACGGCGAGATATCCTGCTGGACGAGGCCCAATTCCATTATCTGAATCTGCGCCTGGATGAGGCGGTCCAGACCCTCGAGATGGCCATCGAGGAGGCTACTCCGACCTTCTTTTACTACTACCAACGGGCTGAGCTTCAGATATATCGAGGCCGAAAGGCCGACGCCTTCGAGTCGGCGGAACGCGCTGAAGCGCTTCTCGAGCCGGACCAAGAGATCCACCGGGCACGCCTGGAGATGATGCGATCTTTATGTGAGACCGAGCCCGCCCGTAAGCAGGCCCGCATCGAGCGTGCGCGCGACATCTACCGACGCCATCATATGCTCGCCGCCCAGGGATGGTGTGCCCACTGGTTGGCAAACACCGTGGGACGTGAGCAAGACCGCTTCGATGAGGCCGTGGTGCTCTTCGACGAGGCTCGCGAGCATTATAAATCGGTGGGTCGCCAACGTGAGCGGGAGGTGATCGATACCGAAGAGGCGCTCCTCGAACTACACACGGGCAATTGGGACCGAGCCATCGAGTTGTCCCAGGCCGTCGAGGATCGCATCACCGACAACGACTTGCTCCCGATGGAACCGGTGCGCCTCGTGCGGGGTGTCGCCGCTCTGCAAAGCGGAGCGCTCTCGGCGGCCGAAGGTGTGTGGCGCAGCGACCGCAGCTATTGGACCAGCGCCAGCCATGTCTACCTCAAAGCTCTCTTCGTGGCCTTCGATGCGGCAATGTCGGTCGAGATTGGCGATCCGGAGGCTGCCAGGGAGGCCATCGAACAGGCCGACGACGAGGTCGCGCTTCGCCTGCACGCTCTGTTGGCCCTCGACGCATACGACACCGACGATCTCGACAGCGCGCTGGAAATCTGGCCGAAGCTGCGGCCGGCCCTGATCGATCGGACCGGGGCTTCGGTCGCCGCGCGCCAACTGACCATCAGACTTCGCGCCAATTTGCCGCCCATGCTCACACGGCTCCATCGTCTGGAAGACCGGGGCCAAGGGGTGCGCTTCGTGGACGACTTCCGCGCCTTTTTCGTCGAAGACGAGTGGGTCGATATTCGCACGCAGACCACCGCCAGAACCATGTTGCGGGCGCTATGCACCGCCGACGACCCGGTCGACTTCGAAGACTTCGCCGAGCTGCTTTACTCCGACCAGACCTTGACGCGTCAGTCGTTGGTCAACCGGGTCAACGTCCAGATATCCAAACTGCGCCACCTCGGTCTCAAAGAACACCTCATCAAGCTGCCGGACGGCTTCGTCTTCGAAGGTGATTTCACCCTCGATTAATAAATGCCGGCTTCAATTAATAACGTCTAAGTTTCCCAATGAGTCCCTCCCTGCCAGAATTACGGTTGGTATCAGAGAGATTATGGGGTCAACCCCGGCTCGCTCTTCGACGAGTTGGTGTGCCGAACGAAGGCCTTGTTGACCGGCTCGGCGCTGGAAGAGGCCATCTGAACGATTTCGCACCCGACGCAATCATGAGGTTCTTCTCATCGCCGACGAGTGCCTCCTGTGACAATCGACTCCAGTCCGCGCTGGCGCCGGCGGATATTTCGACGCTTCCCGACCTCTGAGGAGAGATAGATGCAAGTACGCATTAGCTGGAATCATATCGCGACAGGGTGTCTGGTGGGATTGATGGGGGCGTCGGTGGGGGCCGGCGAAGTCGCGGCCCAGGAGGCGAAGACGCTGGACGACGCCGATTGGGTCGCCGAGTTCGACCGCGGCGGGACCGAATGGGGCCCGATGGTCGGCGACGCAGGCGACGTCAACGGCGACGGCTTCGCCGACGTGATCGTGGGGTCTGCCTTCTACAAGACCGACGCCGGCGGTGAAGGCCGCGCGCTGGTCTTCCACGGCTCGGAGTCGGGCCTCGAGACCGACCCCAGCTGGACGGTGGAGAGTGACGCCGAGGGCTCGTATCTGGGCGAGGCGGTCAGCGGCGCGGGCGATGTCAACGCCGACGGCTTCGACGACGTCCTCGTGGCGGCGCCGTCGACCGACGACTCCGGGCGAGTCTACCTATACCTGGGCTCGGAGGACGGCCTGCAGACCAGCCCGGCCTGGACCGCCGAGTCCACCCAGGAGAGCACGACCTACGGCAAATCGCTCAGTCGCGCCGGCGACGTCAACGGCGACGGATACGACGACGTCATCATCGGCGACCCCTTTTATGACGGCGACTTCCAAAACTCGGGCCGCGCGCACGTCTATCTGGGCTCGGAGGACGGCCTGCAGGCAGATCCGGTGTGGATCGGCGACCCGGGCGCCAACAAGACGGCCTTCTTCGGCTGGTCGGTCAGCGCCGCCGGAGACGTCAACGGCGACGGATACGACGACGTCATCATCGGGGAGAGTCGCTACACCAACGAACAGGAGCGCGAGGGCCGCGCCCACGTCTTCTACGGCTCCGCCAACGGCGTGCAGGAGACGGCCGCCTGGACCAGCGAGTCCGACCTCGAGGAGGTCGAGTACGGCCGGTCGGTCAGCGGCGCCGGAGACGTCAACGGCGACGGCTTCGACGACATCATCGTCGGGGCGCGGCTGGTCGGCGACTCGTGGGAGGGCGAGGCGTACCTATTCTACGGCTCGGACAACGGGCTGGCCGAGGAAGCCGGGTGGACCGCCCCCTACGAAGAAAGCGGCGCTCGGCTGGGAAGCTCGGTGAGCCGGGCAGGAGATCTCGACGCCGACGGCTACGCCGACGTGGTCATCGGGGCGCCGAGCTTCACCGACGGAGACACCCTCGCGGTCGGAAAGATCTTGGTCTACCGAGGCTCGGAGAGCGGGCTGGCCGACACGCATGCATGGTCGGCGCGCGCCCACGTCGCCCATACCAAGTTCGGATGGTCGGCCACCGGCGCCGGCGACGTCAACGGCGACGGCGCCGATGACATCATCGCTGCAGCGCGCGTGTATCCCGAGGAGACCGACACCAGCGAAGGCGCCTACGCGTTCTACTCCGAGCCGCCGCAGGAACCCGAGCCCGGCGCCGATGCCGGTACAGGCGACGATGTCGACGCAGGCGATGCCGGCGCGGACGCTACGACCCGCGACTCGGGCGCTGGCGAGTCGAGCGGCTGCGGGTGTAGCTCGACCAGCGGACCGCAGGGCGCAGGCGCTGCCGTGCTGCTCTTCGCGTTGCTGGGGTTTGTGCGGCTCCGGCGCCGATAGTCGACTTGTAGGGAGCCCAGCACCTTTTTGCCTCTTTTTTGCGTGCGATTCACAAAAAACACCGAAGCCCGCGAATCCACTCAGGATTCGCGGGCTTCGACGTTTCTCGCGCGCCTTCGGTATTACTCCACAGCCGCCAGCGCCGCGTCGTAATCGGGCTCGTCGCCGATCTCGGCGACTTGCTCGGCGTGGACGACGTTTCCATCGGCGTCGAGGACGACGACGGCCCTCGAGCATAGCCCGCGCATCGGACCGTCGGTGATCTCGACACCCCAGGTCTCGGCGAAGTCACTGCGGAACGTCGAGAGTCCGGTGACGTGGGTGATGTCTTCGCTTGCCGAGAACCGCTTGTGCGCAAACGGAAGGTCGGCCGACACGGAAGCAACCGCGACCCCGTCGATGCCACCCGCGCGCTCGTTGAACGCTCGAACAGACGCCGCGCAGACCCCGGTATCGACGCTCGGGAAGATGTTGAGGATGACGAACTCCGCGCCGAAATCGCCGAGCGTGACGTCTTCCAGATCGGTATTGGTCAACTTCGATTTGGGACCGGATTCCCCTACCGATGGTAGCTCACCGACCGTATGAATTTCTTCGCCGCCCAATGTGATGGTTGCCATCTTCTCTCTCTTGAATCGTATAGAATTTAATGGTGCGATTGGCACTGTGCCGCACGACCTATATCGAACGAGGACCCTAGAAACAGAGATGCATGACGCGTGCGCAGCGGTACGGGGATGAGTGGCGAGACGTGAGCCTGGCACCTCTTCTTGCCGCGTAGGGCTCTCTCGATGTCAGAGTCGTCGTTAGTCCGCGCTCGGCTTGACCCACGACATGCAGTTGGACTTGTTGGGCGGCCCCTCGGTGACCTCGTCCTGAAGTGCGCATTGGGCCGTGTCGCGTTGGTAGCGCTTGCTGGGCAGGCTCAAACTGAATGCCACGCATTGATCGTCTTCGAGGCACAATTGCTTGCAGACGGCGGCGTCCGGTCGATCGAGCGAGAGGGCTTGGTAAGTGGCGTCGGTGCGGCACACCCCCAATTCGAGGCCGGGGAAGGTAGGTTGGTAAGACCTGGCGGCACCGGATGCGTCGAAGGTCGGCTCAGTTTGTTCCCCTTGGGCCGACTTAGACCCGGCGGTCCCGCCGGATGTGAGTGCGTCGAGGCGCTCTTTCACCTCGTCTTTCGAGCTTAACTCGAGCGAGCGCCGATACATCTCTTTGGCACCGTCGACGTCCTGCTGAGCCTCGGCAAGGCGCCCGAGTTGGTGAAGCAGGCGCCCGCGGAAGTCCTTGCTCTCGTCGGTGCTGCGGGGGAACGCGTGGTCGTAGGCGGCGACCAGCGCGTGTTGGGCGGCCTCCAGATGGCCGTCTTCGAGAGCGAGTGTGCCGTACTCGTACAACACCTCTGGGTTGTCGCCGTCGCCAAGAAGGGCCTCGGCGAGCAGACCGCGGGCGCGTTTCCGCTCGCCGTCGGCGCTGGCCTGGCGCGCCTCGGCCAGCAGGGCATCGCTGTTGGCTCGCCGGCCATTGGGCAGCTCATTCATGTCACCGAGCGGGACTTCGCGATCATCTTCGAGCCACTGCACGGCGATTAACTCGCCGATGGGCTCGGACGAGGTGGGCCGCTCGATTTCGACGGTCTCTTTCGAGTCGGCGCTCCGGGCGTGCAGATGCCCGTCGATGATGCGGACCTCCCCACATTCGCTCGGAGGCGAGGATACGTCGACGGGAGGCGTGGTGTCGTCCCACTGGGGTTGCTGTTCGCCGGGGAACGCGACCGAATTCCCCTCGAAGTCGACCGCCGCGTGCTTGGCGCTGCTGATGTGTTGGTCGCCGTAGAGCACGAGCCCGACGCGGGCGTCGTCGATGGAGACGACCTCGAACTTCGGGCCACGATACCAGTCCGTGGGCGGGAACGGAGCGTACTCATCCGATGCCCACTCGGCGGCGGTTTTATCGGCGCCGTAGCCGTCGTTTTTGACGGGCTGGTCGAATAGGACGGTGGATTCTCCCTCGAGGATGGTGTGCAACAGACGATGGCTGCGCTCGTGCGCGCCATCGTCGTCGATGGCTCGCCTGGTATAGTCGTCGAGGTTCTCCAGACGCTCACCTCGCCAGAACCACAGCCCCTCTCCGTGTGTCGCCTTCACCTGGTCGCCGAAGTCAAGCTCAACCCAGGCGTACTGCGGTGGTGTGATGGAGTCACGCAGGATCTGTCCTTCATAGCTGTAGACCACCCAGGCTCGGCACCGGTTCTCAGCAACGTCTCGGGCGCCCTCATCGGACGCCTCGACTTCTGCGGCCGCCGCCTCATCCCCCGAACTCGGTGGATTATCGGCTCCGCGTTGCGCTTTCTGGGACGGGCTGCAGGCAGCGGAGTATAGCGCCAGCGCAGTGAAGGTCGCGAAGATGGACAGTGGTCGAGCAGATAGCGAGACAAAATTCATAACTGAAGGGGGGTATAACCAAATAGTAAGCGAGAGGGGCAAAGTGTCGGTAGCATACCGATCTACTCAGCGATTGGCTACCGGATTCGGCGAGTTCTGCAGGCAAAGCGCGCCTCGAGATTGCGCCCCATCCTCGCCGAGCAGTTCATCAGTCGAGAGGAGTGCCGAGACGGCGCGCTCCGCAACAACGGGGCACACGTCTCCGACCACCACTGGCTTCGCCGACATCAGTGCTCACCATATCCACCGAAGCGTTTTCCTTCCCTCAAACGGTGGACACATCATGGCACCACAACGACGTATCGAACCCGGTCCCGGTCAAGAATCCGTCTGGGATTACCCGCGCCCGCCTCGGCTCGAGCCCGCTAATCGCACCGTCCGCGTCGAGTTCAACGGCGTGGTGATCGCCGAGAGCGACCGCGCTCTCCGGGTGCTGGAGACGAGCCACCCGCCGGTATATTATATCCCGCCCGAGGACGTGCGCCGCGACTACGTCGAGCCCTCCGAGAAAAGCTCCTTCTGCGAATTCAAGGGCCGCGCCGAGTACTGGGATGTCGAGGTCGACGGCCGGCGAGTCGCCAACGCCGCCTGGTCGTACTCCGACCCGACCTCGGGCTTCGAGCCGCTGGCCGACCACCTCGCCTTCTACCCCTCCAAGATGAGCGCCTGCTATGTAGGCGGCGAGAAGGTCGAGGCACAGCCGGGCGGCTTCTACGGTGGCTGGATCACCTCCGAGATCGTCGGCCCATTCAAGGGTAGCCCGGGGACCATGGGCTGGTGAGTAGGACGGCCGGATCGAGCGGTCTCGGGGCCACGCCAAGCGGCCGTGGCCGCCCGGCGTGGGCGCGGCGCGAAGAATTCGATTGTGATAGGTTGCGCCTCTACCTTACGGTGGTGCGCCGTGGAGCGGTAGCTCGCCCTCGAAGGTGCGCCAAGTCCGGTCCTTTGATGTTGTCGGCCAAATTTTGATGTTGTCGGCCAAATGTGGAGTAGAGATGAGCAAAGCAAATGACGAGTTGATTCTGGTCGACACGCACGACGGCGTGACGACGCTGACCATGAACAACCCTCCCAAGCTAAACGCGTGGACGATGCCGATGCTCGAGGCTCTCCGTGACGCGTTCGATGAGGCGGCCGGAGACGACGACGTCGGCGTGGTCATCTTGACGGGCACCGACCCCTACTATTGCGCCGGTGTGAACCTGACCTCGGTGATCACCCTCGATCATCCGGCGAAGCTGCATGCCTTCATCGCCGAGCAGAACGAGCAGCTCTTCGAGCTCTTTTTAGGCTTCCCCAAGCCGATCATCGCGGCCGTAAACGGGCCCGCGATCGGCGCGAGCGTGACCTCGTCGGCGCTGTGCGACGCAACCGTCGCCAGCGAGAAGGCAACCTTTTCGACCCCCTTCGCCAAGCTCGGCGTGACCCCCGAAGGGTGCTCGAGCGTTTTATTTCCGACGCTCCTCGGCCCCGAGGCCGCCGAGAGGATGCTCGGTGAGGAAGGGTGGAAGCCCACGGGCAAAGAGGCCGCCGAGATCGGCTTGGCCGATCAGTGCGTGCCCCACGATGCCCTCCTCGAGGAGGCACATGCCACGGCCCGCGAATGGATCGAAGAAGGTCGCGAGCGCACTTTCAAAGCAGGCATGAGCCTCGAGGAGCTACGCGCCGTCAATGCGCGCGAATCGCGCGAGCTCGCCTACGCGTTTTTGGGCGCGGACTTTCTGCGCGGTCAGTTCGAATTCCTGTGGAGCCGCGATAAATACGCGCCCGCCCTGGTCTTCAAGGCCCTGCTGGTGACCCGCCCGGTCTGGGCTCAGTTCATCCCGTGAATCCAGACATCGCCTCAGCGTCTATCTTTCTTTTTTCGGCAGTAACCGCCATTCGTTGGACCGTTTGCTGCGCGGCACGCAGTTGGATAAAGCGCCCTCGTTCACGAAGAGTATTATCTCCCACGGGAGAGTATGAATGAAGTTGCTAAAAGTCGCATTGTGGAGCGTCGCTTGTCTGCTTGTGAGCACGTCTTTGGGTTGTGCATCGTCGCCCCAGGAGTCGTCGGAGGCCGAGACGCCGGCGACGCAGACGTCAGAGGCATTCGAGATCATCGCACTCGAGTATGCCGACGGAAGCCCTCCAGAGCTCCCCGAGGGCTGTAAAATCAACAAGACGACTTCGAGCACGATGCTCCAATGCAGGGATGCCTACGTGCTGTTGAGTGCCCCGTTGCTCGGCGATGGTCAGGAAGCCACCGAGTCGGTCCTGAATGGTCAGAAACAAGACTGGATAAACGCAGGGTGGTCGGTCCAGGAGGACGGGGCGCAGAAATTGGAGGTGGATGGTACCGGCGTCGAGCTGACGCGCTACAAGCTCACACAGGCACAACGTCAGAGCGCTTATCTGGGCGGGGTGCTCGACATCGCACAGTTGGATGACCCGCGTTTCGCCATCTGCGCTCCGAACCACGGGCGCACCTTCGATGCCGCCAGGTGCCGCGAGCTTCTGAACCGGCTGACCGATCACGTGACTGTCACACGTGTGACGGGAGTCTTGTTGAATGGTGAACCGATCGAGTTCGGCGAGGATTGCGTCGTGCGCAAGGGGTCCGTGCGCTGTGACAAGTCCGTGCTCGAGTGGGTGAAGCTCGACAGCGAGACGGGCACCAAACCGCCGGCGCCAGCCGACGTGGCGAAGACCATGCGCGACCGCGGCGTCGAGGTCGACATGAGCTCGGTGGCATGCACCCTGGCCGACGAACCTGGCGAGTGCATGGTGTTGGAGTTCAGCGCCCCCTCTTACCCCGATCAGGCTGTCGTGTTCATGGATGCCACACGGAGGGCGCAAACCCTGAGGGTGACCTGCGACATCCTCGAGCCGGCCGACCCCATCGCCTTGCCCGAGCCGTGCAACAAGGTGATGGACGTCGACTTTAGGAAGGGAGGGAACGACTGACTAAAGCACTCCTATTTCGGAAACCGGATAAATTGGCAAAGTCAGACCAGATGAATATCGGTTTGGCCGAACTGCTACTTGAAGAATGCGATATAAGTCGCCAACGACATGAGCACGACGTGAAAGGCAATAACGCCCCAGTAGGTGACCGGTTCTTCGTCCCGAAGGACCGGGCGGGTGCTCGTGAAGCCGGAGTGTTTTGGGTGATCGCGTCTGCAGAACCAATAAGTGCGCCCCGATGGGATCATCCAGACGACGTAGGCCCAGAGCGCGATGACCCCCAACTTTTCATACCACATGATTACCTCCTGCTTCGTCCGGTTATGGATCGAGTGCCATATCTTCGACCGGGCCCCGAAGGGCTCGTTGAGACGGGGGCTCCGCGGCTCCGAGTCGCGACGCCACCTACGGTAAACGGCCGGGAGATACCGTCCCGGCAGAACGCCCGCGCAACTCTTCGAGCTGGCAAGGCTGGTTCAAATACCCGGCTCGATTGCCATGGAGCGAGACAACCATAAGATTTTGTCGGTGTCCAGAACAACAGCGACACCGTCGTAAAGGCGTCTTAAGGGAGGCGTCGTAAGGGCGTCGTAAGGGAAGGGGGTTCCCCGACGAAGCCCAGCCGATGGTCGTACCCCGACCCGACCTCGGGCTTCGAGCCACTGGCCGACCACCTCGCCTTTTACCCGTCCAAGATGAGCGCCTGCTACGTGGGAGACGAGAAAGTCGAGGCACAGCCGGGCGGCTTCTACGGTGGTTGGATCACCTCCAAGATCGTCGGCCCATTCAAGGGTAGCCCGGGGACCATGGGCTGGTGAATACAACGACCGGTTCGAGCGATCTCGGCGCCATGCCAAGCAGCGACGTTAGGGTGCCAACCACCCTACGAAGCGCGCAGCACGAAGACGACACCCGAGGCCGTCTCGCACCGGTAGACCCAGTGACACAGGCCCGTCTCGTAGCGGTCTAGCTCGACCACGTCCTCGCCCGCAAACGCCCGGGCGATGCGTTGCGCGTCCACTCGCGTGGGCCTATGGTGTATTTCTCGCATCAACTCGATTCCCAAACTGGACGACTCGGGGTGGAGGCATCATGCCACAAGACGTTACGGCGACACCAACGGCGGCCGTCGCTCTGGCCGCCTACGAGCAGGTCTTCATCCCCATGCATGTGAGCATGCCATGATCACTGAGTTCACAGACCTCCTCGACTTCATTAAATCCTTCTCTGAACACGCAGAGTTCCTCGACGAAGTCCCTACCGATGACCTACTGGTCTTGGATGTCATCGAGGAGTTCGTCGATTCACAAACTGACCTCAGTAAAGCGGGCCTTCGCGGCCGAAGTTGGTATGTTTTGCCGTGGGTGGAGGGCGCGCTGACTGATTGGGGTCGATGGCTGGACGATGCACTTCAGGGTCGGGGCGTCGAGCATTTGCTCGTCATCTCGACTGAACGGGAGGACGACGGGCACCCGTTGTGGGCGGGTTGGGTGCCTGCGACACCCGACGGCCGACGATTTTTGGACGACGCCGCATCTGTCTCGACCTTCTTGGTCACCGACCGCAAGAGGCAATTCTGCTGGCTCCAGGCATGGACTGACGCTTTCCTCCTCGCAGGCGACCTCGATTTCATCACCGATGTCCAAGGAAGCACGTTTGGGACGGCCCTCGACCTGTCGCTGAATAATGCCGGCGCCTTTAGCGAAAAGCACTGTGAGCAGTGGGGCGTCGACAAGTGCCGAAAGTACGAGGAGTTTTTCCCGCCGCCGGCTACATGTGATGTCCCGACTCTCGATGACCACAGTTTTCGCCGACTTATCGAGCCAGCAAGACTCGACCCGCCACCGATACCGGCGTCTGCGACGGAGATGCGCAACGGGATTCGAGTGTTCTCGACGGCGCACCTGAAACAGCGCGGTTGGCTCGCACTCCCCCTGCGCACCGGGTTCGGCAAGGACTGGTTCGCTTTCTCTACTCGAGCTGAAGTTCAACTGTACGCCGCGGCGGAGGCTGAAAGGCTCGCAACTGCCATCGCGCAACTCGGACACGAACAGACACGGCTCTACCGAGTGGATGAAGCCGAGGACACAGCCACCTTCGTCGTGGAGACGACCCGCGACGGAATCCTGGGGGCTGTAGACCTGGCATGGGACCACGACATCCTCCTCACATCCTCCGAAGGCGATTTCGCGGCTCTCGGCTCAGCGGGCGAGTTCTTCCTCGTCGCCGGCCCGGCGCAGTTTGTCCGAACGGCTGCCGGCGGAGACATCTCCAGGTACCTCGACTTTTTCGACACCGAACTCTCGAGACTCTCGGAGCGAGCTCCGCAGGTCGCCGACGTGCTGACCGACACATTGCTCGAATACTTTGACGCGCTCGAATACGACACGGGAGCGAGCCATGGGTGACCGATTCGACATCGAGCAACTCGACCTTTTTCGAGATGCTGAGTGGATTGAGAAGGGCCGCTTTGAGGCGATTCACAGAAGGCAACTCCCTCGCGTTTCGAATCCACAACAACCGACCACTATGCGCCTTGCCACTCCTCCTCCGCTCGCGGGGAGGTGCCGAGCGCGCCGTTTAGCGCGAGGCGGAGGGGGGCAACAAAAAGCAGCCGATCGCGTTTTGAAACCTCGAGATGGGAAGGAGTTGCTTAATGCGGCCCTCGAGACGCGAAGGGGTTGCTAGTTGTTGCCCCCCTCCGACGGCTTCGCTTCGCTACGCCGCCACCTCCCCGCGGAGCGGTGGAGGGGTGGCAAATCGGACGCTCTCCTGAAACACAAGAAACGCAAAAACCCCTGAATCCGTGACGGATTCAGGGGTTTTGGTGTAGTCGGGGCGCCCGGATTTGAACCGGGGACCTCTTGCTCCCGAAGCAAGCGCGCTACCATGCTGCGCTACGCCCCGATGTGGGCCCTTGCGGGCTTCCTATCGGCCTGAGAGTGGCACGGCGTGCGACTCTCTGAGCCAAACGGACGGGCTTTATACGTCTGCTCAACATGACTGTCAAGGTGGGTATTCCGGAAAGGTGGCCGCGAGGCGGCGCGTGGGTTGTGTCTCGAATTTGAAACGGATAACCGGCCCCCGGCGTCCCCTTATATATGCTCGTTGTCACCTACGTGAGTCGTACGAATGAACGCCCGAAAGCTGTGTGCCGTGCTGGTCTTCTTGGTGGTGGGGGCGATGTGGCCTGTCGGGGCACAGGCCGAAGAGGCCGAGGACGATGGCGAATTGGATGTCGCCGGGCACGCGATGTTTCGCTACACCCAGAAATTCGGCGCCGACGACAGCGCCGAGATCTACAACCTGCGCCTGTATCTGCGCTGGGAATTCGAGGACGAAACGGTCGTCGACCGCATCGAATGGATCGTACATGCGTATTTTTGAGTGACCTCACGGACAATCGCCACCAATGGGCGGGGTCACTCCAATGATCGCCTACTTCCTAATTTGAGCAACTAGCAGCCGCACAAGTTGATCAACGACAAGGCCAACTGCAACTACACCCCCGGTAGCAAGTCCCCAAAGCACGACTTTCCCAAAAAACTTTTGGGTCAACTCGCTCGAAGTTACCAAGCTTGCCTCAGCATCTTCTAACCCCAGAAAAACTTCAATCGCCTGAATCATATAAGCCATCGCCCCCGCAAGAACACAAACAACGGCCACACTAATAGCCTGTGCAGAAACCAGCAGAACCAACTCTTTGAAGCGATGAGACATTGTTTAGCTCACTCAAATTGACCAGTGAGATCTGATCAGGGAAATGTCCCCGCCGCACTCCCAGCTCCACCGTAAGACGATGGGGCTCCCCGACGAAGGTTCCACACAACTACTTTTCGATGCTTCTATCTCGAACAATGGCGAGTCCGATCGCTAATAGCTTCACGACGACAGCGGAACCAATGCTTGCGCCGACGAACGCAAGACCAGTAAGTCCGAAGCGGCACAGAAAATCGACGCCTTTCGACCCAGAGAAGGCCAACGCCTCCTCGGTCTTGAACACTCTAAGGTACCGAAGTACAAATCCCCCGAGAACGACAGAACCAAACCCAATATAGTACATGAAGCTAGTAATGGCTCCGGCGCCAGCCGCCGTCAACAGAACCGACTTCAGTACTGGCTTCACTTGAGATCTCACGACGCGCTCACCATGTCTCTCTGAGAATTATTTCAATGGGCATCGTGCCGGTTGCGGCGCCAACGCCGGTGGCCATCGTAAGGGAATGGGGTTCCGCGCCGAAGGTTGTGGCAGAGATTTGAAACGTGCATCGGTCTTGCAGCGTCCCCTATACATACGCTTGTCGGATGACTTTATGGGACTCGTTTCGAGTTTTCACCATGAATATCGAGATTCTATTGTGGCTCGCCATGGCCGTCTACGGGGCGGTCATGTTCGGGCTGTCCCCGAAGGCGCGCTCGTTCGGGGAGTTTTTTGCCGCCGAGGACAAAGAGGGCCGGCAGGTGTCCACCGGCTTTTTGGTCGGCTCGGTGGTGATCAGTTGGCTATTCGCCAAGTCGATCACCAACGCGGCGAACCTCGGGGCGAGCTTCGGCCTGGTCGGGTCGGTGGCCTACGCGGGGTGGTATCTGTCGATCCCGGTGGTGGGCGTGGTCGTCTACAAGCTGCGCACCACCCGCGGCGCCAAGAGCCTGGCGCAATTCGTGGTCTCCAAATACGGTCGGCTGGCCAGCCTCGGCTTCGTGGTGGCCATCCTCATCCGGCTGTTCAACGAGGTGTGGTCGAATACCGCCGTCGTCGGCGCCTATTTTGGCGAGTCCGGCTCGACCGGCTACTACGTCGCGGCGCTGGCCTTTGCGGCGGTCACCCTCGGCTATAGCCTGCGCGGCGGGCTTCGCTCCTCGGTGCTCACCGACGCCTTCCAATGCGCGATGGCCGTCTTCTTGCTGGTCTTCGCGCTCGCCTTGGTCGTGCCCGACGCCGGGGTCAAAGAGGTCTTCACCAGCGGCGAGTGGACGCTGGCCGGCGGCCTGGACCTGCTGCTCGTCGGCCTGCTGCAGTCGTTTAGCTACGGCTTTCACGACCCGGTGCTCACCGACCGCAGCTTCATCTCGTCGCCGCGCTCGATGCTCAAAGGGTACCTCATCGCCGGTGTGCTTGCCGCCGGGTTCATCGTGCTCTTCGGGCTCATCGGCGTACACGCCCACGTCACCGGCGTCGAGATCTCGCAGGACGCCCCGCTGCAGGTCGCCCAGGCATTCGGCGTGGCCGTCCTGGCGGGCATGAGCATCATGATGATGCTCAGCGCGGGCTCCACGCTGGACTCGACGCTCAGCGCCTTTAGCAAGGCGGTCGTCCAGGACCTCGGCGGCATCCACGCGGCGCGGACGCACGCCGACGTCCCCCTCGAGAAGTTGGCCGGCTGGATCCGCAGCGTCGACCCGCTGTTGATGGGCCGGGCCGTCATGGTCGTCACCGTGGTGTTGGGTTCCTTGCCGCTATTTGCAGGCGCCGAGATTCTGCAGGCGACCACCGTCAGCGGCACGATGGTGTTGGGGCTCGCGCCGGTGTTTTTATTCTACTTTGTGCGCTCGGCCGGCCCGCTCGCCTTCCACCTGGCGTTCTGGCCGGGCGTGGGGCTGGGCATCGCCCACGCGGCCGGCTGGCAGCCGGCGTGGACGGTCATCGGCGAGGGCAGCTACGCCGGATTGCTCGGGATGAACGTGTGGGCGACGGTGGGCGTATTCGTACTTTTCTTCGTGGGCGTGGCGCTGGATCGGACGCTCGAGGGGGCCAATCAATGACAGACGCTAGCTCCGAAGAAGCACCCGCAGCCCGCAGCCAGTGGTGGCTTCGCGGCATCATATTGACGTTGCTGGCCGCCGCGATCGTGGCGGTCATCGTCGGGCCGACCGAGGAGTGGCTGGAGGCGGTGATTCAGTGGGTCGAGGGCATGGGCGCGGCCGGCGGGGTCGTCTTCGGGCTGATCTACATCGCGGCGACGGTGCTCTTCATACCCGGCAGCGTGCTGACGGTGGGCGCCGGATTCGTCTTCGGGCTGCTGTGGGGCACGGTCATCGTCTCGGTGTCGAGCACGCTCGGAGCCCTGGCGGCTCTGATCGTCGGGCGCTACCTCGCCCGCGACGCCGTGCGCGACAAGGTCGAGGACTACCCTCGGTTTCACGCGCTGTACCGCGCCATCGAAAAGGACGACTTCAAGGTCGTGCTGCTCACGCGCCTGGTGCCGATCTTCCCGTTCAACTTCCTCAATTATGCCTTCGGCCTGACCGACGTCTCCTGGCGCCGCTACACGCTGGCCTCCTGGCTGGGCATGCTGCCGGCCACGGTCGCCTACGTCTACGCCGGGGCCGCGGCGAGCAGCCTGGTCCAGGCCGTGGCGGTCGACGAGGCCCCCGGCGCGGCGACCTACGTGCTGTGGGGCTTGGGCGCCCTCGCCGTGGTCGCCGGCGTCTGGCTGCTCACCCGCCGCGCCAAGAGCGAGCTCGACGAGCTCATCGACGACGACGAGTCGGACTCGGCTGACGGCCCGTAGTTGATACCATCTCGGACTTGGTCGACGCTCGAGGGCAACCGAGGTTCTTGACGCAAGAGATCTTGGCCATAGGTTCGACCATCCGCCATTAATATCCTGTTAAAGCCAACGATTCGTGCTCGATATGGCGCCGCTTTGTTCGTGAAGGCTTGATTTGGACGGGAGTCACTCTCTCACACTTTCGATCTTCACGGAGGAAAGCCCCATGAATATCCAACACGGAGTAGACACTCAAAAGCTCGAAGAATTCGTCCAATTTGCCTCGCAAAACCCCGAGAATGTACAGCTCGAGCTTCGGGCGCGCTCCATCTACGAAGGCACGGCCGCTCACAGCCTCGCCGAGATCAAGGCCTATCAATTGGGCGACGCAGAGATCGAGCGTGAAACTCGCGAATATACGATTCCCTACGGTGGCTGGCGCGAGGTGCTCGACGAGGCCGGCTGGGTCGGCGCGGTCGATCGTATGGAGCCCATCGAGGTCGCTCTGTCGGCGCTGGCTTCCTGCATCAATGTGGGGATCACCATCAACGCGTTGGCAAACGGCGTCGACATCGAGTCGCTGGAGACCCACGTTCAGGCCGACTTTAATCCCGGAGTCCTATTCGGCCTGCAGGGCGTCGAGGAGTCGGAGACGGTCTTTAGCAACTTTCGGGCTGATATCGACATCTCGGCCGACGCGGATCCGGAGCGGATCGAAGAGTGGGCTCGACGCGCGCCGGTCTATGCGATGATGTCGCTCGGACAAGACATTGGCATGGAGATCAGATAACCCCTTCGCCGAAGAACCTTAGTGTGGTGCCGCTACCACTGCGGTTCTTCGGCGAGTCCACGACGAGCGCGGCCGGCGTCCTCAGAAGGTCGGGAGAGGAATCGTCGCGCCGGGCTCGTTGGCCTCGAGCCCCCTCTTGATGTCGGGCACGTGGTCTTTGTACCGGTAGACCATGACGTCGTCGAAATCGTTGGTGGGCTCGTCGCCGTAGTCAGCGGGGTCTTCGCCGCTGCCGCCCAGGAAATTCGCGAAGATGAGCGTCGAGATATATTGGTCATTGGCGTTGCGAAAATCCATGTCGGTCCTCTGTGCGACCAGCTCTCCATCCAAGAACCCCTCGACGATGCCGTTGGCCTGGCCGGGGGTGTTGAGGACCACCCGCTGGGTGACCGTTCGCCATTGTCCGGGGCTGTTGGCGTAGGGATTAAAGTGCTCACTCTCGCCGTATTGGGACGGCATCGCGGCGTAGTACAAGTAGAAGAACAGCGTGCTCGTGTCGTGAAACATATACCGGGTCGAAAAACCCTCTCCAGGGCCGGGTGGGTTGCCGCCTCCGGGACATCCGGCACTACCGCAAAGACCGGGGAGCTTACCTTGATAACTCGGTCCCTCCCAGTCGTCGCCCCAGAAGCGCACGCGAAACGTTAAATACAGTTCTTCGTGGTCTCCGATATCCTTCCACCAATTCACGCCCGAAGCCCCTCCGGTCAAGAAGCTGTCGTGGGCTTTGCGCATAAAACGATTGCCGTCACTTTCCTCTTCGATGGTCAGTCGCGCCCTGGCCCACTCCTGGGGGTCCTGGCAGTCATCTTGGCATGGGTCAGTCCAGACCGACTCGCTCAGACCCCAGTCCTGGCTCCAGGCGGTGCGCGAATAGTCCCCGACGGGGCTCTGGTCGAAGTCCTGTGAGAAGAAGACCGTGAAATCGTCGTTGGTGACTTCGTCAGCTTGGCAACTACCGCTCACGCAGGACTGCTCGGCGGGACACTGCGGGTGTTGTCCACCACAGCCGTCGGCGCCGCATTCGTTTTCGTTGACGGTGCAATTCAGGTCGATCGGAAAGTCCTCGATTCGAACTTCGAGATAACTATTCCACTCATTGTCGCCCGAATCCATGTCATTGCCCTGGCCCACCAGGCGAACGTAGCGGGCCTGGCCGGGCTCGAAGGAAAAGGTCTCCAGCTCCTCAGAGGTCCCGCTGCTTTGCTCGCCGGTGAGCGCATCGACCCAGGTCGTGCCATCGGTCGACAATTGAACGTCGAATGTGGAGCGTCGCTCATCGCCGCGATAGAAGGCAACCTCGACATAGGAGACCTCTGCCTCATCGGAGAGGGTATATTCAATCCATTCGCCCTGTCCTTCGGCCGACCAACGCGTCGAGAAGTCCTCATCGACGCTCTCATGCGGTCCATTTCCGTCGTGGCTACTCGCCTCGACGTCGATGACCCGGACGTCGGGTGGGCTGGTGTCTTCTTCACCGCTGTCTTCGGGGTCGCTGTCGCTATCGTGTGCCGTGTCACCTACGTCCTCAGCCCCGCTGTCGTCGGTCCCACCGTCTCGGGGCGTCGAGGTGTCCGCGCCGCTGTCGGATGCCTCCTCAACATTATCGACGGGCTCTCCCGAGTTGCACGCCCAACCAAAGGCCAATGACGCCACCAGCAGGCTCCGAACAACAACATTCTTCGCAATCATCTTTCTCCCGTTCGTCCGCCCGCGGCGAGCATCTTCCAACACAAAAATTTATAATGAGTGTCCGGAGAGTATCATATTGTCTTGGGCGTCACACCCCGTCGCCGCGCTGCCCAAAGCCGGCGGCGAGGTCACAGGTTTTGAAATATGCCCCCTGCACAAAACGAGGCCCGCCGTAAAAGCGGGCCTCTGATGCAGTACAATATGCTCGTCACCGAGTTATTTACTCGACGCCGTAACCTCGGAGGCCTGAGTCGACGCATCGAGGCCGCTCTCGTCGGTCCAGCGGGATTTCCGGTACGAGACGCCCTCTCGCCGCGACTCGCAGCCGACTATTCCGAGTAGGCGAGAGTGGAGAGAAGCCCGAGTTCCGCCTGGCGACTGTCGAGGCGGGTGTGTTGGATGATCACGGGGACGTTCGACTCGAAGACCGACGAGAAGTCCACCGCACGGGGGACCTGCTCGGGCTCTTCGAGTTCATTGAAGCGTACGTGGCGGGTGCGCCTGGCCAGCACCTCGATCTTGTAGGGGCCGGCCGGCTGCCGATCGGAAAAGTACAGAGTGATCTCGACGCTGGCATCTCGGTCGGTCGCGTTGAGGATGCAGGCCGTCTCGTGGCTGACCATCTCGGGTTCGGGCCCGTGGCTTTCGGCAGGGATATAGCCTTCCGGGATCGCCCACAGTTTTTTGCCAATCGTCATATTTGCCCCTCCAGAGTGAGTAACGCAGCTCTGATCAACTCTAAGCGCGAAATGGTCTCACAGAACTGCGCGCCCCAACCCGACGCTCAAATCCTTAAAACTCCAGATGGTCTGGCACCATGCCAACGGCAATCAGCCCGAAAAATGGGAAGCCGGGTGTCGCTTCGACCACCCGAACCCCGAGTTTCGGTAGGATCCCGAGATGGAGCCGCAATTTCGGGCCGTGTTGACCAGCAGATCTGAATCTGAGCGGTGGGGTGTTGCGTCCTAGAGACGTACCAACTGAGAACCACAACCAGCGCCTGACTCGGAGCCGTCATGACACTTCCGCGGAACCCCAAGAAATCCTTTCCCTACGAGGTTCGCGAGGAGATCGGCCAGGGCTCGATGGGCACGGTGTATCTGGCGCGCGAGACGAGCCTGGATCGGCCGGTGGCCATCAAGACGCTGCGGCAGGATTTCCTGGAGGGCTTGAATGAGAAGACCGCCCGGGATGCCTCGAGGCGGTTTTTGCAGGAGGCTCGGGCGATCGCCAAGCTGTCCCACCCGGGGATCGTGTCGATCTACCGGTTGGGGACCGAAAACGGCACCGCGTTCATCGCCATGGAGTGGCTCGAGGGAGAGCCCCTGGAGAAGTCGGTCGACGCCGAGGCGCCGTTTTCGGTGGACAGGGCCACGGCCATGATCGGCGAGTTGCTCGATATCATCGCCGTCGCCCACCGCAGCGACATCGTCCACCGCGACATCAAGCCGGCCAATATCATCGTGACCCGCGAGGGCCACCTCAAGTTGACCGACTTCGGGGTCGCCCACGTCAAGGACTCCGATCTCGTCCAGACCGCCGCCGGCTCGATCATCGGCACGCCGCTTTATGCCGCTCCCGAGCAGCTCAACGACGGACAGGTCGACGCCCGCTCGGATCTGTACTCGATCGGCGTGCTGCTCTACGAGATGCTCACCGGCCAGCTGCCCTTCGAATCCGACAATATCGTCACCCTCGTCGGCGAGATTCTGAGCAAGCAGCCCGCGCCGATTCAGACTCTGAACCCCGCGGTGCCCGCCTCGTTGGCGGCGGTCGTCGAGCGAGCTTTGGACAAGGACAAGACCCGGCGCTTTGATTCGGCGGAAGCGATGAAGGCGGCGCTCGCGCGCAGCTTATTCGGCGCCGAGGCCGACCTGCAGGCCGACGGCGGTGGGCTCGACGAGATGACGGCGACCTACGACACCCCGCCCGACGAGCAACTCGAGGTGCCCAAGATGGTCGTCGACGCCGACGGCCGCCTCGAGCTGGTCGCCAAGACGATCGTCCAATGGGAGCCCAACGCGCTGGGGAATCGGTCGGCGGAGCTGCTTCTCGACCGGCTGCTCGAGACGCCGCTGCACGCCGAGCCATTTGCCGGCGCGGCGCGGCTGGGCAATTCGCTATTTCTCATCGCCGAGGGGCTCATCTACGCGTCCATCGACGTCAAGACCGGCCGGGTCGGCGACGAGGTCTATGAGAACCTGCCCGAGGCTGCGCCGGCGACTCTCTACGCGGTCCCCGACCACCTCGACACCCCTGTGGTGATGCATCTGGCGTCGATTCTATATCCGCCCAAGCGGATCATGGAGCGGCTCGACTCGACGATCACCGACCTGCCCCGACTGGCAAAGCGCCTCCATAAGGACAGCTTCGACGGTGTCATCCACCTCGAGGCCGACAAGCAGGTCGCGTATCTAATGATGCACAATGGCGAGCCCGTGCTCGAGGTATTCTCGCGGGGATGGCCCGCCGATCCGCTGACCGAGCCGTGGCAGAGCTGGATCGGCGATCAAAAGGTCATCGCCCACGTCGAGGAGCGCCGCACGATGTTGCCGGCGGTCACCTATATGCGCGAGCTGCGCGACCTCGAGCTCGAAGTCGTCGACGAGCCCGACTCCCAGCAGCCCGCACAAACCGCCGGCGGCGGCCTCGCCCACCGCAAACTGAGGGTGCACACCGACGGCGGCTCCTCACGGCAAGGGCGCGCCTCGACCATCTGGCGAGATATCTACCGCAGCGACCGCATGTACGGCCTGCTTCGTTGGCTGCTGGCCGAACTGCCCGACTACCTCCAGGAGCGACGCCGCTTCGAGGGGTGGAAATACCTGTCCGAGTGGATCGAGCCCATCGATCGGGCGCGGCTGTATCACAAACTCGATCGACCGGACCAAAAGGATACCGACTCCTTCGACCTGGTCACCTTCGACGCCGACGACAAGGTGCTCCATGTCGCTCGCCGACTGGCGCGGGCGAGCGTCGCCGAGCTCGACGCGCTCATCGACGACGTCACCGCTCAGAAACGCGCGCGCCACAAGACCGGCGATATCGGCGGTGTCTTTCTGGTCGCCGACCACTTCGACGAGGAGTTTCTGACGGCCTATGAGCAGCGCCTGGGTGAGGTCAAGACCTCCTGGATGTTCAGCCTCCAGAATTCGATGACCGGCTACGAGGGGTTTGTGCGCATCGGCGCGCGGCGCGGCTTCCACCTGATGCTAGTCCAGCTCGACCAAAACGAGTATCGGCCGATTTTTCCGTCGCAGAGTTAAACGCCACTCATTGATTCACTCCGCCAATCATCCATCGACACCGAAAAGAGCTCAGCCCATGCAAGAGCAGTCCGAAGCAGTCCTCGTTGGGGCTTGGGGAACTGCGGGCTTGGGGCTTGAGGCTTGGGGCTTGGGGAACTGCGGCCTCGAGGTTGTTGCCTTTCCCCAAGCCACAAGCCACACGCCTCAAGCCCGCCTTAATAGCCCTCGATGACCTTCGCACCCTCGGGCACGTCGAAATACGAGTCGAGGGTGTCGGGTCGGAACTCGACGTCGCTCATCTCGACCTCGGTGACCTTCTCGCCGCGCTCTTCGGCCTCTGCGTCCCACTTATAGGTGGAGAAGTCCGTGGCGAAGGTGATCCCGTCGACGGTTTGCTCGCCCTCGTAGACCATGAGCTTTTCGGGGGAGTGGCCGCCGTCGGGGAAGAAGCCCGGATAGGCGACGATATAGCGCAGACCGCCGAAGTGGCCGGTCTCGGCGTCGAGATAGATGACGTAATAGTCGTCCGGGGAGTCGCCGACGCCTTCAGCAAAGGTGGCTTTGATCACGTCATGCTCGCGGCCGTGCAGCTCGGCGGTGCCTTGCTTGTCGAGTTGCACGCCTTTATCAGCCAGCACGAACGGCACGGCGACGAAATAATACGGAGTCAGCGCCCAAAACCGCGGGTTGACCGGAAGCTCGGCATCTTTTGGCGACACCCACGCCTGCTCGCCATCCCACCCGAATTCTTTGTCGCGATCCTCGGTCATCTGCTGGCGAGCGCGAGACGACCACGTGTCGACCGTCTGATAGGTGTCGTAGCCGGACTTATCACCCAATGGGCTATAGTCGAAACGGAAGTGCAGCGCGCCCTTCGAGTACCATTGGCTCAGGCCGCCGTGGGCTTCGATGGAACGCAACACAAGCTTTCCTGCTTCGGTCTCGTTCAGCCGCTCGCGTGCCTCCGAGGTGCGCTCGTCGACCCAGGACTGAGGTGGCGTGGCGGTGTCGGGCTGCTGGGCTGACTCCTCCTGCTCGGCCTCTTGCTGCGCGGCCTCCGTCTCGGCCTGCGGGGCATCTGATTGGGGAGACGGCGAGGTGCAGCCGGCGACGGCGAGCACGAGCGTCAGAGCGGCGAATAATGCGATGCGATACATCGGTAACTCCGTTGGCGTAAAAAGAGTGGTGCAACACGAATGACTATTGGGCGTTGATGAGACGCAGACCGACCCGAGGTCGTTTCATATTAAATCGTATGCGTTCATTTGAAACGCAGCCAGCCCCGAATGCGTCTACTCGATCCCGGGAGCGGATAAGCCCGGAAGCTGAAACTCACCGAATCCGATACAATTGGAGTTCACCATGGCAAAAACAGCATTGATCGTCTTCGCAGGAGCCGAAAGCCACGCCGATCTGGGGCGTGTGTTCAACGCCATCGAGACCGCCCGAGAGTATAAAGAGGACGGCGAGGAGGTTCAGATCATCTTTGACGGGGCCGGCACCGAGTGGATCCCGGTCCTCGAAGATCCCGAGCACAAGGCCCACGAGCCGTACGCCTCGGTCAAGGACGTCATCGCCGGCGCGTGTGCGTTCTGCGCCAAGTCCTTCGGCGTCTACGACGACATCGCCGAGACGGACGTGAATTTTCTGAGCGAATTCGAGGGGCACCCGAGCATCAAGACGCTCATCGATGATGGCTATACCGTCGTGACGTTCTAATCTGCCCCCTTCTAACCTATCATGAACAAACCGTCGGCACACCGCCGGCGGCTTGTTCAGTGCCCCCTATATCGAGCGTTCACCATGAGCTGGATCGACGTCATCTTCGAAGCCGACGCCAAGGGTAAGCTCGCCGAGGTCTATGAGAAGATCTCCGGGGCCCGCGGCAAGGTATCCAACATCATGCGCGTGCACAGCCTCAACCCCAAGGCGATGCAGGCCCACATGAAGCTGTATTTGAGCGTGATGTTCGGCAAGAGCGGTCTGAGCCGTGAAGAGCGCGAACTCATCGCCACCGCCGTATCGGTGGCCAACGACTGCCCGTATTGTAAAAACCACCACGCGGTCGCGCTGGACGCTTATTGGGAGGATCGGCCGCGAGTCGACCGATTTATGGAGGACTGGCGGGCGGTCGATCTGTCCGAACGCCAGCGCGCCGCCGTCGCTTATGCCATCAAGTTGACCGAGTCACCCGGCGAGATGGACGAGGCCGACGTCGACGCCTTAGGCGAGGCGGGGCTTTGTGACGAGGAGGTGCTGGCGGTGACGTTGGTCACCGGCTACTTCAACTTCGTCAACCGCATCGCCCTGGGGCTGGGTGTGAGCTTCTCCGAAGAGGAGATGTCCGGCTATAAATATTGACCCTAACCGTCGAGGTCGAACTTAGGACGGTGGCTCGTCGTCGGGCGTGTCGGCCGGCGGGGCCGAAGAACCGTCGCAAGGAGAGGTCCGCTGGCGGAACTGCTCGAGCAGCTCGTTTTTGGTCGCCTCGTCGGGCCCCTCGGCGGCTTCGATATTGGAGACTTCGCCGCTCAGATCGACGACGAGCTTCATCTGCTGCAGGTACCGTCGGCAATGCTTGCACAGCACCGAATGCATCCACATCCCCATCTTCTCGCCCATGGGCACACGTCCCTCCAGATAGGCGGTGACGCGGTCTGTGAATTCTTCGCAGGAAATCATAGGTCTTCGGGTCGATTATAATGAGGCCTGATAGGCTTCGACGGTGTCTCGAATCTTGGCGCGACCGCGGTGCAAGAGCACTCGCTGGTTGCCCGGTGTCAGCTCGAGCACCCGGCAGACTTCCTCGGAGCTCAGGCCTTCGACGTCCCGCAGCCAGACCACGCTTTGCTGGCTGGCGGGCAGCTGCTCGATGGCCATTTGGACCACCTCGAGCAACTTCTGCTTCATCGCCCGCTCCTCGGGATTGATCTTCCAAGGAATCGGCGGGCGCGTCCAGTGTCCCGCTCCGTCGAAGCGGTCGGACTCGGTGGACAATTCCTCGTCCATCTCGTCGTCGAATAGCGACGACCACGCCCGGGTGCGCTTGTCCTTCTTGGCGCGCTTCTTGGCCTGATTGGTCAAAATACTGAACAACCAGGTCTTGAGCGACGAGCGCCCCTCGAAGCGGTCGATGGCGTCGATGGCCGCCAGCCAGGTCTCTTGGACGGTTTCCTCGGCGCTGGCCTCGCTTCCCAAAAACATACGCGCAAGGCGCAGCATCGAAGAATGGTGTCGGTCGATCAGCTCGCCGAAGGCCGCCTCGTCACCCAGGCGAAGCCGTGAGACCAGCTCGTGGTCGTTGTTATGGGTCTCTGATGCCATCTAAGAGGCCGAGAGTCATCGCGAGTGGCGACGCCCGAGCTGTGTCTCATCAATGTCTCAAAAAATAAGACGTCGACCAGTCGGGCATCGATTCAAATCCGTCGCAGAAACGGATGCCACAAAATGATTTCAGATTAAAGTGTAACGTTTGGCGGGGCCAACGTACTGAACCTATGAGGCCCGTTGGAGTTGATGACATACCCCGCAAGACAAAGGTCCGACCATGAGATGGCAAAGCCCGCAACACCTCGCCCAGTTTCGCACAGACGTCAGCCAGTCATATACCGACGGAGAACTCGTCGAGCGCGCCAACGCCGGCGATTGGAGCGCCTTCGAGCGCCTCGTCAAGCGCCACCAGGACAAATTCTTTCGACTCGCCGCAGGCTATTTCAACAACGAGGCCGACGCCCAAGACGCGCTTCAAGAGGCGTTCTTGAAGATGTATCGCAACCTGGACGGCTTTCGCGGCGATGCACAGTTCAAGAGCTGGGCCTATCGGATCGTGGTCAACACCTCGTTGAGCCGGATCCGCAAAAACAAGCGCCGCCGCGAGGTCGCCCTCGACAACGTGGGCCCGACCATCGAGGTCGACGACGAACCGTCGGCGACCTTGGCCAATTGGCGAAGCCGCGCCGACGAGGCCGCCCAGGACAGCGAGCTCGCCGCTGAGATCGCCGACGCGGTCGCCCAGCTCGAGCCCAAATATAAGGCTGTTTTTCTGCTCTACGAGGTCGAGGGGCTGTCGCTCGAGGACATCAGCGACGTCACCGATCTATCCCTGCCGGGCGTCAAGAGCAGGTTGCACCGCGCGCGTCTGTTTTTGCGGGCCACCCTGCAGCGGTATCTGCTCGAGGTCGACTCCCCGGTGCTGTCCGCAAAGGCGCAGTGAGGATGCTTTTGGGTCGATTGTGCCTAGCTTTGCGGAGTGCCACAATTTGCCAGAGTGATGGCGAAAGAATACCAAGCTTCTAGAGTGAACTATTAGTACAGAGAAAAATATGGAAACACGACGAGTCGACGTTGCAATCATCGGCGCCGGTACAGCCGGCCTCAACGCCCGCCGCGAAGCGGAGCGCGCCGAAAAGAGCTGGGTGCTCATCGAATCGGGCCCCTACGGGACTACCTGTGCGCGGGTCGGGTGCATGCCCTCGAAGCTTCTGATCGCTGCGGCCGACATCGCCCATGATGTCGATCGCAGCGGCGACTTCGGCATCCAAGTCGGCTCCGAGTGGCGCGTCGACGGACCGGCCGTGCTCGAGCGGGTCCGAAGCGAGCGCGACCGCTTCGTCAGCTTTGTCGTCGAGTCCACCGAAGCCATCGACGAGAAGCACCGCATCCGCGGCCACGCCCGTTTTGTCGGTCCGACCACGCTCAAGGTCGACGACCACACTCGCGTCGAGGCCAACGCCGTGGTCATCGCCACCGGATCGAAGCCGTGGATCCCTCCGCAGCTCGAGCCCATCGCGGACCAGGTCATGGTCAACGACGATGTCTTCGAGCTGGAGGACTTCCCCGAGTCGATGGCCATCTTCGGCACCGGCGTCATCGGCCTCGAGCTGGGTCAGGCGCTGTCCAGGCTCGGCGTCGACGTCGAATTCTTCAATCCCTTCGACGACCTCGCCCGTTTCAGCGACCCGGTCGTCTCCGAGAAGGCCCACGAGGTCTTCTCGAAGCGGCTGAAGCTACACCTGAAGGCTCGGGTCAGCTCGGTCGAGCCGACCGACGGCGGGACTCGCATCCGGTGGACGGATCCCGCCGGCGAGGAGCACGAGCGCACCTTCGAGCGGGTGCTCGCCGCGGCGGGCCGGCGCGCCAACGTCGAGGGGCTCGACCTCGAAAAGGCCGACATCCCGCTCGACGCGCGCGGCCTGCCCATCTCCGACCCTCGCACGCTGCAGGTCGGCGAGTCGCCTGTGTTCGTCGCCGGAGACGTCAGCGGCCATCGGCCCATCCTGCACGAAGCCTCCGACGAGGGGCGCATGGCCGGTGCGAACGCCGCGAATTATCCGGACGTCGAGGCAAGCGTGCGCAAGACGCCGCTCGAGATCGCCTTCACCCACCCGCAGATGGCGGTTGTCGGGAAGCGCTATACCGAGCTCGACGCCTCCAAGATCGAGGTGGGCGAGGTCTCCTACGACAACCAGGGCCGCGCCCGAGTCATGGGCATCAACTCCGGAGTGGTGCGTGTATACGCCGAGAACGACCGCTGCACATTGGTCGGCGCGGAGATGTTCGGCCCGCGCGTCGAGCACACCGCACACCTATTGGCGTGGGCTATTCAAGACGGCGCGACGATCCACGAGCTTCTGGACCGGCCTTTTTATCACCCGGTGATCGAGGAGGGCATTCGCAGCGCCCTGCGAGACTTGGCCAAAAACCTCAAGATCGCCGGAAGCTGTCCGCCCCAAGATCGCGCTCACGCCCCGGGCGACTGAGCCGCCTCTATGACGCTCTCCTCGATCAGGGGGCCTGATTTCAGACCTTTTCAGGCCCCCAACTTGTACAGCCGTCCGACAACTCCTACTGTGCGCCCATAAAAGTGACATGACTCGCGTCACTCGACCGTGCTTTGTGCGCGGCTTCGAGTGGCCGTGTCTGAGTAATCTTCTTCACTACGCACAGCCAGGAAACAACATGCAGTCTCCGAAGACCAAATGGTTCGCCCGCTTGTCCACCGCCCTCGTCTTACTCCTCGGCGTCTTGGTATCGAGCTCGGCGCTCGCCCAGACCCGGGTGGAAAACTCCGGGTTTCGCAACAGCACAATCAAAGACGACACCCTCTTAAAGAGCGGGCGCATGGAGTTCATGGCCCAATCCTCCGGGCTTTATTCGAGCGATTCGGGCGCCGGCGAGGAGACCACCGCCGCCGAGTTTAGCAGCCTGTATATCAATCCGGAGGTCGCCTTTGGATATATGGTCTTGGACCAATTGCAGGTGCGAGCCAACGTCGGCTGGTTGAAGATCCAAACCTCCAGCGAAGACGTCGACCTGCAGGACTTCAACGCCGGCATGGGAACGGTCCAGGGACTATACCACCTCGAATTGCTCTACGGGACCGCGCTATATGCCGGCGTCGGCGGCGGATATTTCACCGGCTCGACCGCCCGCCCCGGCCCCTCCGAGAACACCACCGTGTCCAACCCCACCAGCGGCTTTGTCGGCCAGGGCCTCGCCGGCCTGCTCATCCAGCCCGGTCCGCGCGTGCTCATTCGAGGAGGGCTTCGCCTCGACGCGCTCTTCTCGAACGAGACACCTGAGGCCGAGGACGCCGAGGCGATCAGCTCCACCAATATCAAGATGATGGGCGAGTTCGGCGTCGGGCTGCGATTCTGAGTGCGGTTATGTCGGTTGCGTGGTTTATGCGGCGTCGTCGCTTCCACGCCGCACCCGAGCCTTACGCCGAGGTTCTTGGTTCTTGGTTCTTGGTAAGGCGGGCACATCGGGCGATGGCTGCCAATGGGCTTATTTGGAATTCTTCTAGATAAGTCGCTCGTTCAGCGACTCCGAGGGTTGACAGACCCGCCGGGATCCATAAGCTCCCGGCCTGAGGCCGTCGGCAGAATTCGCTCTGCCGGCGATTGAGTCACCGAATTCTGTAGTACGGAGAGGTAGTAATGACGCTCGTAGGAAAGATGGCACCTGAATGGGAAGCACCGGCTTATTTTCGCGGAGAGCAGAAGACCCTGTCGAGCCAGGACTTCGACGGCCAGTGGTACGTAATGTACTGGTACCCGGCCGACTTCACCTTTATTTGCCCCACCGAAATCCAGGAGTTCGAAGAGCTCCGTGAGGACTTCGAAGATGACGGCGTGGCCGTGCTGGGTTGCAGCACCGACTCGTTCTTTAGCCACAAGAATTGGTTCGAGGAGACCGACACCTTCGACCCGGAGATCAGCCACCCGGTCCTCGCCGACACCAACCACAGCGTGACCAAAGCGTTCGGCGTGTACGAAGAAGACAACGGCATCGCCTTCCGCGCCAGCGTCGTGGTCGACCCCGAGGGTCGCATCCGCTCGCTGTCGGTCAACGACATCGATCGCGACGGCGCCGGCGTCGGCCGAAGCGCCCGCGAAGTGCTGCGCACCGTCCAGGCCCTGCAGTCCGGCGGACTGTGTGGCGCCGAATGGGAGCCCGGTCAAGACTTCGTCAAATAATCCATGGGTTTGCCGAGGCCGGACTACCCGGCCTCGGCCCTCCGGGCCAGCTCATCAAGCCAATCAGCATCAAGTTAGTAAAAGCGAGGAAGCCCATCATGGCGGAGTTCGAAGAAGTTGGACGCGAAAACTGGGAGGAGTTTATCTCCTCTCCCAAGGCCGTGCTCATGCTCGGCAAGACCGATTGCCCGTCCTGCACTGCGTTTGCCAAAGAGCTCACTGCTTTTTGCGAAGAAGGCGCCGAGGGTTGGGAAGATGTGCGCTTTGGAAAGCTGATCATCAACCAGCCCGGGCTGGCCGGATTCAAAAAGCAGAACACCTGGCTGGCCGACGTGCGCGACCTTCCCTATACGCTCATCTACGCCGACGGCGAGATCGAAAAGAAATTTCTGGGCGGCGGCATCGATCGGCTGACTAACCGCCTCGAGCGGGTATTCGGCGAGGAACAATCTATCTACTAGGGGAACGGCGGGCTTGAGGCTCGAGGAAAGGCATGCTCGAGCCGTGAGTGAATACCCGACCGGCGACTGCTCGAATGCAGTCGCCGGTCGCGTTTCTTGGTCCATCTCAGTCAACTTCCCGGCCGCGGCTGCCGGCCGGAGACATTGCCCAGGAGTCGCTCGTAGGCGCGGGTGAGCAGCGACTCGGGTTCGGTCAGGGCGAGGGTGCGCCGGGCGGCCTCGTCGAAGCCGACGCGCTCGCGGTGGTCGATTCGCTCCCAGAACACGTCGCTCTCGGCCAATAGGTCAGATTGAAGACCTTCGACGAGCTCGCGGGCGACGTTGAGGTCAGCACCGGTGACAAAGCGCAGCCAATAGCTGGACAGCTTTGGGCTGAGCAGTGGCACGCGCAGACGCCGGGTATCTTGGCCCAACAGCCGCGCGGTGCGGCGCAGGATGTCCTCGACGGTCATCACCTCCGGTCCCGGGATGTCGAACCAGCACGACTCCTCCTCGTCGAGCGTCAACGCGCCGCATAATGCCTCGACGACATCGTCGATATAGACCGGCTGGGTTTGCGATTGCGTCCAGGCGGGCAGCAGCATCACCGGCAAGCGAGCGGCCAGATCGCGCACGACCCGCCAACTGGCGCTGCCCGGGCCGATGATCATCGAGGCGCGCAGCTCGACGGTCGATCCTTGGCGGTCGCGCAAGATCCGTCCGGTCTGCAGGCGGCTGCCCAGGTGCTCCGATGCCTTTCCCTGGGGCGCCACTCCACCAAGATAGACCACACGCTCGACGCCGGCCTGATCGGCCGCATTGGCAAAGACATGCGCCGACTGCCGCTCGCGCTCGCGATAGCCCTGCCCGCTGGACATCTGGTGGACCAGATAAAAGGCCGAACCACAGCCCCGGAGCGCCGCGGGGACCGTCTCCGGCCGCTCCAGATCGAACTCGACCCACTCGCGATCGGGGTACCTGAACCGGGCCTTCTCCACCGAACGCGTGCCACAACGCACCTGCAGACCCGCCTCCTCGAGGCGGGGATACAGAGCTTGGCCGATAAAACCGGTCGCGCCGGATAAGAAAACAGGACGCTGGTCCATGATCTTCTCCTCGTTGACTCGTTAAGTAGCCTCGGAATCGCTCGGCGACGCCTCGATTTGCCTCTGGCGCCGGCTGAGCCGCTTCAAGTGGCGATCGAAGGCGCCCATGACGAAGTGGTGAATCTTGGCCTGCGTGCCCAGATAAACCGGCCACGGCAGCCGCGGGTGAAATTCGTGGATGGCGGCCAGCACTTTTCGGCCTCCGAGCACCTCGCGGAATTCCAGCCGCGCCCGCTTATGGCGCCTGGAGAGCACGCCGCCGCGAATCCAATATAATTGGCGCTCGTCGGCGCTGACGGACTCGTCGAGCTCGAGCACGAGCAGCGGCCAGGGGAGCGGCCGAAAATAAAAGCTCAACGTATCCTCGCGGTCGCGTTCGACCTTGAGGAACGGCCGAAGCAGACTCGGCAGCCAGCGGCGGTACTCGTCGGCGATCCAGCCGGCATCTCGGCCCACCGGCAGCTCCAGACGGTGCACCGCCCGGGTATCATTGGCGTCGGGAGGCTCGACCAGCTCGTTGCTGGTCTCGTCGGCGATGGCCTCCCCGCTGTCGTCGGACATGGCATTGTCGGACATAGCATTGTCGGACATAGCATTGTCGGACATAGCATTGTCGGACATAGCATTGTCGGACATAGCGCATCGCAGGGCCTCGCGCACCGGCATGGGTCGTTGTCCCGCGGCCTCCTGCAGACGGCGGTCAGCCGGGAGCAAGTCGTGTCGCAGACTCTCGATCAGCGGACGCACCACCTCTTTGGGCTGACGGCTCCACAGGGTCACCCAGGCCGAGGATAGGGCCGGCGCGACCAGCCCGATCGAAGAAAGTCGCACGCGCCGCCCGGTCAAGTCGGCGGTGATCTCGAGCATCTCGCGAAAGGTCACCACGTCCGGGCCCCCGACGTCATACGACTCGCCGGCGAGCTCCGTGCGACCCAGCGCATAGCCCACCAGCTCGGCCATATCGCTGCGCGCGATCGGGGCCATCTTCGAGTCGGTCCAGCCCGGAAGCAGCATCGCGGGCAGACGCTCGACCAGCCTCAAAATCATCTCGGTGCCGTTGCCCCCCGCCCCGACGACCAGCGCCGCGCGCAGCGTGGTCACCGGCGTGCCGTAGCTCTGCAGGGTCTGCTCGACCTCCAGGCGCGAGGCCAGGTACTCCGAGATATCCTCCTCGCCGCGCGGCACGATCCCGCTGACGTAGACGATATGCTCGACCTCGTGGCGACGAGCCGCTCGGGCGAAGTTGTCCGCGCAGACCAGGTCCAGATCGCCCACCTCGCCCTGGGTCAGCCGAGCCGAGGGATGCATCGAGTGGACCAGGTACACGGCGAGGTCGGCGCCCTCGAGCGCCTCGTCGGTCTGCTTCCTGGAGAAAAGATCGCCGCGCCGCCATCGATACCCCTCCCCCGAAGCCCCACCGGGAGACTCGCGCGGCTCACGCGAAAGCCCGACGAGCTCGTAGTCCTCGCCGAGCGCATCAGGCAGCGCGTGTCCAATGAACCCGGACGCCCCGGCGACCACTACTTTCTTTTTGTTGGGCGTGGTCATTCTGGCGTGGTCCTCATTAATAAGTGGCATCGAAGATGAGATGCACTTAGTGCCCGGCGCGTTTCACCGGTCATCACTCCAAATGGTCATCACTCCAAATGATGGTAGTCGAGGTGGACGTCGCGGTCGACGGCCTCGCGGACGGAGTCGGGGATGGGGCCGATGGGCTCTTCGTCGAGGGCGAGCTCGCCGGCGCCGGTGCGTCGGCAGACGATAGATTGCTTCCAATCGGAGTCGGTGTCGGGGAAGTCCTCGCGGTAGTGGGCGCCGCGGGATTCCTCGCGCTTCAGGGCGGCGCTGATCAGCACCTTGGCGGTGTCGAGCATAAACGCGAGGTTGCAGACCTGCTCGAAGACGCGTGTGCCGGGTTTTGTGTAGACGCGCAGGTTGTCGGCGCGCTGCTCGAGTCGGTCGAGCTCCTCGAGGCCGTCGGTGAGGGTGTCGGCATCTCTGAGGATGCCCGCGTGGCGCTCGAGCATCTGGCCGAGCTCGCCGATCAGCGCGTCCGGTTTGTGCTCGCCGTGTTGTCGGGCGCGGGCGTCGAGTTTCTGGAAGCGCGCCTCGAGCTCGCTGGAGTCTAGCGTCGGGAGCGAGCGCGCTTGTTCTTGTATCCAGTCGACCAGGTGCTCGCCTGTGAGTTGGCCGAAGACGACCGTCTCGGCCAGCGAATTGCCGCCGAGTCTATTCGCCCCGTGCAGCCCGCTCGCCGCCTCCCCGACGGCGAAGAGCCCGTCGAGGTCGGTTCGGCCGGTCGCGAAGTCGACCTTCACCCCGCCCATGGCGTAGTGGGCGGTCGGGGCGACTTGCATCGGCTCGTCGGCGATGTCGATGCCGAGGTCGTCGAAGCGCTGGTAGATCTCGGGCAGGCGCTCTTTGATGAAGCCGGCGTCACGGTGTGAGATGTCCAGGTAGACCCCGCCCCGCTCGGTGCCCCGGCCCGCTTCGAGTTCACGCCAGATGGCGCGCGCGACCACGTCTCGGGCGGCGAGCTCCATCTCCTCGGGGGCGTAATTCTCCATAAAGCGGTCGCCATTTGTGTTGTAGAGCCGGCCGCCTTCGCCGCGCACCGCCTCGGTGACCAGCCAGCCGGCCCACTCCTCGGGGGCGACCATGCCGGTGGGGTGGAATTGGATGAACTCCATATCCCGCAGGCTCGCCCCGGCCGCCAGCGCGAGCGCCATCGCGTCACCGGTATTCTCGTCCTCACGCGAGCTATGCCGATTGTACAAGCCTGTGCAGCCGCCCGCGGCGAGTACGACGGCCGGAGCCAAAAACGCGCGGCCCGCGGGCTCGTCTGCGGTGTGATCGGGCTGCATATCCCAGCCGATCGCCCCGCAGGCGCGCCCGTCTTCGACCAGAATCTCGGTGATATAGATATTTTGACGAAACGGGATCTCGAGCCGGCTGGCCCGCTCGACCAGCGTCTGGAGGATGGCCTCGCCGGTGTGGTCGCCCACAAAGCAGGTGCGCCGATAACTCTGCGCGCCGAAATAGCGCTGGTTGATGGCGCCGTCGCCCGTGCGATCAAAGGGGCAACCCCAATCGGCGAGCTCCCGGACGCGGTCGGGCGCCCGGCGCGCGAGCAGCTCGACCGCCTCGGGCTGGCAGATAAAATGTCCCTCACGCAGCGTATCGGCGGCATGCAGCGTCCAATCGTCCTCGGGGTCGAGGCTGCCCAACGAAGCATTGATGCCGCCCGCGGCCAGCGCCGTATGCGCATCTCCGTGAGCCCGTTTACCGAGCACCAAGCAGTTGACGCCGTTTTCGGCCAATTCGATCGCCGCGCGCAGGCCCGCCGCCCCGGCGCCGATGATGAGAACATCCGTCTCCGACTGTTCGAACTCCATAAATGACTCCGCTGGTGACCCGCGCGATCGGCGTGCTCAAAACAAAGGCACCGCAGAAATCGCTTCAACTCCCAACCGATACCAATCGTCCCGAATCCCGCTTAGTCCTCACTCGACGCCTCTTTTGGCAAATGATATGGATTCTGCATCCCAAGCAGTAGCGTTGCCGTGGAAGAATGCGAACGACAGTTCCGTTTTCCGCACGGATTTCCGCCAGTTGCCAAGCACAAGACGGTTTGTGCAGTCACGCGACAATCAAAGCAGCCGCTATCATGGTCCAGCCAAAGAACTCCACGCCGCCCCACGATCGCATTGGTGACGTACTGGGAGAGATCGCCGATGTGATCGCCGCGAAGACCGGCCACGACTTCAGCCAATATAAGACGAGCACTCTGGTCCGGCGGGTCCACCGACGCATGCAGATGCTCCATGAGGATGAGCCCGACGCCTATCTCGAGCGCCTCCGGCAGGACCCCGACGAGCAGCACGCGCTCTTCGAAGAGATACTCATCGGCGTGACTCACTTTTTTCGAAACCCCGCCTCCTTCGAGTCGCTCGCCAAGGACGTCGTCGCGCCGCTGCTCGAAGCGCGCGCGGCCGCCGACGGCGCCGATGCAGAAGTGCGCATCTGGGTGCCGGGATGCTCGAGCGGCGAGGAGCTCTACTCCATCGCGATGCTCGTGGCCGAGCAGGCCGATCGCATCGACCAGGCGCCGCGGGTCAAGCTCTTCGGCACCGACATCGACACCTGCGCGTTACAGACGGCCCGTAAGGGGCGCTACGGCGCCGACATCGTCGAGCATGTCGGAGAAGAGCGCCTCCAGCGCTTCTTCACAAAGCGAGGCGAGCACTACCAGGTCAGCGCCAACCTGCGAGAGATGTGCTTATTTTCCTCGCATAGCCTGGTAGGCGACCCGCCCTTTTTGCAGCTCGACCTGATCTCGTGCCGCAACCTGCTCATCTATTTCGACGCGGCGCTGCAAGAAAAGATCATCGCCCTCTTCCACTACGCGTTGGCCGACGATGGTTATCTATTTTTGGGCAACTCCGAGACTCTGACCTCCTACACCGAGTTCTTCGAGGAGATCGACGCCAAACACCGGACCTGGAGGCGAAGAGACACCGGTGCGAGGCGGCCTCATCCAGTGCAGGTACCGATCACCTTGCACAGCAGCCGGAGCCAGCCCAAGATCCGCGCGGAGCATAGCCTCGACGTCGAAAAACGCATGGAGCGGGCGTTGCTTCGCCGCCACGCCCCGCCCACGGCGGTGGTCGACGCGGAGGGGCGCATCGTTTGCACCTCGGAGGGCATCGGCCGCTACCTGGAAGTCAGCGGTGGTTGCTTTCAGAATAATATCATTCAAATGGCTAGAAGCGGGCTTCGGGTGGCCCTGCGGGCGGCGCTCAACAGGGTGAAGCGCGGAAACGAGCGCATCGTCCACCCCAACCTATCGGTCCAGACCGCCGACGGTGTTCAGCCCGTGCGCCTGGTCGTCGAGCCGTTGTCCGAAGACGAACCCGAGGACTTCGAGCTATACCTATTGGTTTTCTCGGCGGAGGCTGCTTCTGCGAGCGAGGCTCTCTCCTCTCACGCCGACCTCGACCAGCAGACCGAGTCCCTCATCGAGCAACTCGAGGGCGAGCTTCGCAGCACCAAGGGCGATCTGGAGCGTACGGTCCAGGAGCTCGAGGCGTCCAACGAGGAGTTGAAATCCTCCAATGAAGAGCTGTTGTCGATGAACGAGGAGTTGCAGGCCGCCAATGAGGAGTTGGAGGTCTCCAACGACGAGGTCGAGTCGGCCAACCGCGCCCTCGCCCAGGCCAAGGCGGACCTGGAAAACCTGCTCGAGAGCACTCATATCGCCACGCTCTTTCTGGACGGAGAGGCCCGCATCCAGCGATTTACGCCGGCGGTCACGAATATCTACAATGTGCGTCCGCGCGATGTCGGCCGCCCCTTAGTGGAGCTGACTCACTGCGTCGATCAGATGCCGGCTTTACCCGCCCCCGATGAATTGGATGATGACGGCGAGCCCCTCGAGCACGAGCTATGCACCGAGGATGGGCGGCGGTTTTTGCGACGCATCCATCCCTATCGCGACGAAGACGGTCCCACCGGCGATATGGTCGTCTCCTTTGTGGAGGTCACCGATATCAAAGAGGCCCAGGAGCAGCTCGAGGCCCAGGCCAAAGAGCTCGAGCACTCCCAAGCCCAATTGGAGCAGTCCATCCGACGCGCCGAGGCCGCCAACCGCTCCAAGAGCGAGTTTTTGGCCAATATGAGCCACGAGATCCGCACGCCGATGACCGCGATTTTGGGCTACGCGGACATCTTGCTCGGCCACCTCGACGATCCCGACGATCGCCAATGCGTGGATACGATCATCCGGAACGGCCGATTCTTGCTCGATATCATCAACGACATCTTGGATCTGTCGAAGATCGAGGCCGGCAAGCTCGAGGTCGATCGCTCCTCAGTCGCCCCCGATGAGGTGGTCGCCGAGGTCGTATCGCTGATGTACGTGCGCGCCGAGGACAAGGGCCTGCCGCTGGAGATCGAATTCGACGGAAAGCTGCCCGAGACCATCGAGACCGACCCGCGCAGACTACGCCAGATTCTGGTCAACTTGGTAGGCAACGCCCTCAAATTCACCGACGAGGGCCGCGTGTGCGTGCGAACGAGCTTCGACGAGGCCGACGACCAGCTGTGCCTGGAGGTCATCGACACCGGCATCGGTATGTCGGAGGCGCAGCAGCAAACCCTCTTCGAGCCATTCACGCAGGCCGATACGTCGCGCACCCGCAATTATGACGGCACCGGGCTGGGCCTGACCATTTGCGGCCGACTGGCCGGCGCCCTCGGAGGCAGCATCGAGGTCGACAGTACCCCGGGCCGCGGGAGCACCTTTCGGCTGGTTGTGCCGACCGGCGATATCGACGACGTCCCCCTGGTCGAGCCTCGACGAGGCATCGTGTCCTCGAACCGAGCCTCCCACGCTCGACCCGTCGAGCTGGACAGCCACGTACTCGTCGTCGACGACCGCCACGAGATTCGCTACCTCGCCCGCCACTTCATCGAGGAGGCCGGCGGCACGACCGAATGCGCCGAAAACGGCTGCGCCGCTCTCAGGCGCGTCGCCCAAGCCGAGCGTGACGGCCAGCCCTTCGACCTGGTGGTCATGGACATGCAGATGCCCGTCATGGACGGCTTCGAGGCCACCCGCCGGCTGCGCGAGAGCGGCTTCGACCGCCCGATCCTGGCGTTGACCGCGGCCGCGATGCAACAAGATAGGCGCCAATGCCTCGAGGCCGGCTGCGACGCCCACCTCGCCAAGCCCATCGAGGCCACCGAGTTGCTGACCGCCGTGGCCTCCTATAGCGACGAGGCCGATGGCTCCACGGATAAGCTCTGCGCAGACGGGCCCACTCCCAAGTCCTCCAATGCCGAGCCAGACAAGCTCGAGCCAGACAAGCTCACCTCGGGTGAAGAGACCGACGGAGACGACGCCACAGCGCTCGTCCTACTCGTCGAAGACAACCGCGACACCCGCGAGGCCCTGACCAAGCTGCTCGAGCTATCCGGCGTCCCGCTGATCAGTTGCGCCGACGGCCGCACCGCCGTCGAGCTCGCCCGCAAGCACCAGCCCGCCGCCATCATACTCGACCTCGGCCTGCCCGATATGTCCGGCTATGAGGTGTGCATGAAGCTCCGAGAGTGTGAGCCGCTCGGCGACAGCCTCCTCATCGCCCTGTCCGGGCGAAGCTCCATCGAGGACGTCCAGCGATCCCACGAGGTCGGCTTCGACCACCACATCGCCAAACCTCCGCGCACCGGCAAATTGCTGGGGTTGCTCGAGGACCTCGTTTAAGCGAACAAACTCTGATTTGGGTTCGGTCCTCTGGGACGGTTTGTAGGGTGTCCGACACCTACCGGGTGCCCGCCACCTTTTGAATACGAGACTCCCCAACACCCCAGACGCCCCCCAATCCCCTCTTGCCGCAAATCGCCATCCCCGGCACAATACCCTCACGTTTTGCAAAATCCGGATCACCTCAGGGCATACCCCACCCCGAACCACACGGTCGGTCGGTGTTGTCAGAGGATTGCAGTAGGACCCGGTCGGGTGACCGGCCCTAATCCGACGCAGTTGCAGCATCCCAGACGTCGCGATCCGGCATCTAACCCACAACCAGGGGGAACTCAGGAGTTTTGCAATGGCACGACCCACCATCACCACGCCTGTCGAGACCACCATCATGGTGCTGCGCTCCACGTCCGACTGGAGCGCAAAATACGCCGACGAGCTGGAGACCATCTTCGGCGAGGATTACGACGCCGAGAGTCTCGCCAACCAGATGGCCGAGCGCCTCGAGGAGCACGAGGAGACCTACGTGCGCGAGCAGCGCGAGGACGTCGGGCTGACCAACCAGCGCAAAGACGCGGTCCAGCAGACCCAGCGGCTGGTCTCCTCGGCGGTGGCCTCCGAGGCTCTCCAGGGGTGCGCCCTCGGTTGGACGGCCGCCGCTCACCGACGTTCATCGAAGCCCGCTAGGAGCGCGGCATGCCAGGCCGCATCCGGGCGACGAGCGCGGGCCCTAGCCCGCCGAGGAGCCCGGAAAACTCTCAGCCGCTCACCAATCGACGACGCACGACGAGCCCCGCTCCCCGATGAGCGAAGCCGATAGGCGGAGCGTCGTGCGGTGACCGAAGACCCCGATAGGGACCGTAGGGAGCCCATCGAAGGTGCGGGAAAAACATAAGTGTATCGCATAACGATCAACGTCAATTTGACGCTCCACCCTCTTCGACCTAGGCTCCTCGAACAGTTCGAGCATTCCTAAACTCACCTCAAAGGGGGACCTATCAGACAGCACTATTTCGCCGCACGTCTGTCCGTCGCTGTTCTAAGGGCGAAGCGATCCATGAAGCTGTCTTCGAAGACGAAGATGCACAGCAGCTAGAGAAGCTGGAAGCGACCTTCGCTGCATTGTCGTCCGAGTGAGGCAAAAGTGTCTGAGCCAAAGGCCGTCGGAGCTGTCGTATAAGGCAGCACAATCTACAGATAGGGAACTCGATGAGCACGAAATCAAAACGAATGTTACTCGCCGTGGCCAGCACCCTGCTGCTTTCCTTCGGCTCGATAGCAGCCCTGAACCAGCTGCTGCAAAGCGAAGTCAATTCCGCGCTCGACGAAGATAGTCGCAACGACGGTATCGAAGTCGACGTTCACTATGCGAACTATGTCGACACCGACACGTTGGTCTACTCCATTGCCGCGGTCGACGCCGATACCGCTCCCATTGATGTGTTCCGCGCATTTTTACAAAGCGCAGAAGCGCTCAAAGACTCCCGATACGACACGGTCGAATTAGCCTACCAGGGCGAAGTGCGCTTTCTGCTGGATGGCCGCTACTTCCAAGAGATGGGCGAGGATTTCGAGCATCAAAACCCGGTCTACACCCTCCGCACCTTTCCCGAAAAACTCGAGACTCCCAGCGGTCTTTCTGCCTACGGAGAGTGGACGGGAGGCATGCTGGGAGTGCTCAATAAGCAAATGAATGACTTCAATGACGCGATGAAGGCCTGGTACGGCGCAGATGAGGCGTCCCGACTAAGTGAGGCAGAAGCATTCTGAGCAGTGTTAACGTCGCGCCCTGCTTTTCAAGCACGGTCAAGCCGCATGACGGCGCACCTTTAGCCGCGGGCGCACTACTCTTCTCCCTCCTTCTTCCGTGTTCAGTGGTCTGTACGGCGCCCGACACCCTTGGGTCCATAAACTTCAACAACTTCGGACCACCCGCCAACACACACTGTTGACACTGAACTGGTGTGCAGTACATTTACACCTGTCAACAACGCAAATGGAGGGTGCGATGGGATCGAGTCATGATTTCGGCGGCGAGTGGACACGGGTCAAACTAGAAGCGCTCCGGAAGTACCTAGATTTTTATACCACCGCGCTCAAGAATCAGCCCTTTCAATTGATGTACGTCGACGCGTTCGCAGGCACTGGCAATGTCGGTGAGGAAAGCACCGACGACGACGGCGAGCAGCTATTTGCTCTCCCCGAACGTGAGATGCTGGCCGGCTCTGCTCGTATTGCTCTCGACATCGAGCCGCCCTTTGACCGATACGTATTCTTTGACACGAAACACGAACATATCGCCTCACTACGCGACCTCGCCACCGAATACGACAATTACGACATCGACATCGAGCGCGACGATGCCAACACGGCACTCCAACGACTTGTTTGAGAGACCGACTGGCATAACTGGAGAGCCGTTGTTTTTCTCGATCCCTATGGCACACAGGTCGAATGGCAAACGCTCGAGGCTCTTGCGAATACGAAGGCTGTCGACATCTGGCTGCTCGTTCCATTCGGTATGGCCTACGGACGGATGCTACCCAACTCTGGTGAAGTACCAGATAGCTGGGCCCATCGACTCACGAAATCATTCGGTACCGAAGAGTGGCGCGATGCCGCTTATGAGAAGGCGCCCGGAAATCTCAATCTATTTGGCGGCGGTGGCGTCGAGCTCCGCCGTCAGAAGCTGGAAGACATCGAGCAGTGGTTCGTCAAACGCCTAGAAACTATCTTTGAGCGGGTCACTGGGCCAATATATCTAAAGAGCTCGAACGGCACGTGGCTCTACTCCCTCTTTTTCGCCATCGCGAACCCTAATCACAAAGCTCAAGGGCTCGCATTGAGGGGCGCAAACCACATCATCAACGAATTTGGAGATCCCCGTGGCACAGACTAGCTCGATCGAATGGACGGACACCACCTGGAACCCTTCGACCGGATGCTCCAAGGTCTCAACCGGCTGCAAGAATTGCTACGCCGAGACGATGGCCGCCCGGCTCCAGCGCATGGGGAGCTCGCGTTACGACAATGGCTTCGACTTCACGATGCACTGGGACAAAATCGAAGAGCCGCTCTCCTGGCGAAAACCCCGCAAGGTATTCGTCAACAGCATGAGCGACCTCTTTCACGAGAACTCCACATTGGAGTTCGTACGCGCGATTTTCGACGTCATGCAGCAGACGCCACGGCACCGCTTCCAAGTGCTCACGAAGCGCCCCGACAAGATGGCCACATGGCTCACCCAGCTCCAACAGTCCGGCGACTACACCCCCGCCAGCCATATTTGGCTGGGTACATCCATCGAGAACAACTTGGTCGTCGAGCGCGCCGAGCACCTCCGCGAAACACCTGCAGTAGTGCGATTTTTGAGCTGTGAACCGCTCCTCGGCCCACTCGATCACCTCGAGCTAGCAGGGCTCGACTGGGTCATCGTCGGCGGAGAATCCGGCACGCACCTCTGGGATGAACGTGCGCAAAAACGCCGCGGGCTTGTCGAATATCTGGATGGCTCGTGGGTACCACGCGAAGCTCGCAGCAAATGGGTCGAGGACCTTCGCGACCGCTGCGTATCTCATGACATCCCCTTCTTCTTCAAGCAATGGGGCGGAGCGACTTCAAAGGCAGGTGGCCGTTCGCTGCAGGGGCGAGAATGGAGTGAGTATCCTGCGCAAGCGGTCGGTTCAGATGAAAAGCGCAATATTGCTGGTGCGTGATTTCAATGCCAGCCAGGCGGACGAATAGTGCGGTCAATGGACTCCGTATTTGTCGTAAGCATCAATTTCTTAAGATCGAAAGTCAGCGTTACCTCCAACTCGTGGACGTTCTTCACATGAAGTAGCGAGACAATACTTGCTGCGGCGACTGCCCTTGCTCTAGCGCCTCCAGTTGCTTGATCAACAATATGCCCATCTCTCTCGCAGCTTCCTCACCGGTACGCGCTTCAAAGAGTTCTGAGAACATAGACATATTTGGTGTCGACAGTAGCGCAGCAGCCTCATTGCCGTGCGCCGCTGCGATTGCCCCAAAAACTAGCTCCCCAATAAAGTGGTCCATAAGCACAGAGAACCCCTTTGGATAACTGTATGAGAAGTTCTCCGACAGTGGCTCGTCTGCTTCTATGGAATTAGTCTCACGTTCACGCGCAAGTTGACGGACCACCTCAAGGACCTCGCGGACCATATCCTCGATAGCTCTTTGCTCCGGCGCATCTTCCTCCGTGGCGCGGATCTGGTCGATCTGCCCAGCAAGCTGCGGCCAAAGGCCTTCAAAGACGTTCTTAATCGAGTCAAGTGCCGGGGGGGAATCCAACTCAGTGTGAAGCGCCTTGACGACACTCCAACATCCCTTGCGATCCAGTGTTTCCGCTTGAAGCGTTGCTAAGGGACCGGTCAAATCAGTAGGCTCCATGTCACAAAGAAGAGGCACTACCTTCGCACCCTTGGCCTTCGAGAGTGCGCCTGCCTCGAACAGGACCCAGTCCGCATTGACGTTCTCGGGTGTCAGGCAGAGAATGCCAAAGTTCGAACCTTGGAGATTTTCGGTAATTTCGTCAAACCAACTTTCGCCGGCACGAATGTCGTTCTCGGACATGAAATAACTCGGACTCTGGAGCACAGAGCTTAGCCACTCTCTAAGTTTGGCTGCGATTTCCTTGCTCCGATTTCCCGACCAACTGATAAATACGTTCATGTGCTCACCTACCGGTTTGAGAGTGTGGTTCTCTCGCGGCAAAACCAACAAAACTACCCCTGACACCGTGCCTCTTGCGAGGGTAGTTGAAGCTCACGCTGAATTCCCCTCCCCATCTGGCCCGCCAAGCTTTTCGCTCAACGCGCGAGTGGGGAAATCCAAAGTTGAGTAGTCGATGTAGTCCCACGTGATGCCAACGCTTGCCAGGAGCATCCGTAGGCACAGTGCCTGTAATGCGCGAACACGATAGATTAAAGTCGGGTACTCGGAATTCGAGTACGACATTCCGTGTGCCCCCTGGTTCCTTTCCCTCATTGCGATCTTTTCGACGTCACCGGTTTCAAGCCCCAGCAGCTCAAACGTGCTCTTGGATTGAAGACTATGGGGCAAGTAGTTCAGATTCGCCTGAATCTTTCTTACCAACAATTCCCCTTCCTCCTCGAACTCTCCGTCAAGGCTGCCAAGTGCTTCCTTCAACGCTTCTAGGAGGCTCGGTCGGATCTTGCTCTTATAGGTCGCTTTCGGAAGAATCGTCGAAGAAACATCGAACTCACGGGCCACATTGCGACGAAGCATTTCCAGCGCCGCACCTAGTCGCGATGGAGTTACGTCGAGTGGGGCGCGAAGGGCGTGAAAATACATCCAGGCGAAATCGCCAAGCTGTAAACTATTGAACTTGCCTAGGATTCGTACAACCAGCTCCGACAACCGGTCTTCGGACAAAAGGTGAGGATGATCCTTCGTAAGCGGTGTCGGTTGGTACGTAGACTGGTTTAAACTCCCCTTAATCTGGAGTTTCGCCATTATTCTCGGCGAGTTTTCCGGTGCGAGGGCATCTT
>CAYLTX010000013.1:0-67884 GCA_964386725.1 uncultured Bradymonadales bacterium
CAGCACATCCCCGTTTTCCTGGTCCGGCAGAAAATAGACCACACCCTTGGCGGCGACGGCTTCGGCGATGGTAAGGACCAGGTCGGGGTCATCGAGATCACCGGCCCCATCATGGAGAGCAAGGACACCGTCGAGGATATCCGCCGCTTCGTGCGCCAGGACAACATCGAGGGGATCGTGGTCCGCGTGGACAGCCCGGGCGGGGCGGTCGCGCCCAGCCAAGAGATCTACCAGGCGGTCAAGAGAGCCTCCGACGAAAAACCGGTCGTCGTCTCGATGGGCAGCACCGCAGCCAGCGGCGGTTATTATATCGCGCTCGGCTCCAAGCATATCATCGCCAACTCGGGCACGGTCACCGGCTCGATCGGCGTCATCTCGCAGCTCTTCAATATCGAAGGCCTGCTCGAGCATATCGACGTTCGCGTTCACACGATTAAGACCGGCAAATTCAAAGACGCCGGCTCACCGTTTCGGGAGTTCGACGAGGAGGAGCGCGAATATTTCGCCTCTCTGCTCAACGACATCTACGAGCAATTCATCGAAGACGTCGCCAAGGAGCGTGGCATGGAGCTCGGGGCGGTTCGCGAAGTAGCTGACGGCCGGGTATTCACCGGCCGTCAGGCCAAAGAGCTCGAGCTCGTCGACCAGCTCGGCACCTTTCACGACGCGGTCGATTGGGTCAAAGAGGAAGCTGGCATCGACGGCGAGGCCGCACTCGTCTACCCGCCCGAAGAGGAGCTGGGTATTCTCACCCGACTCGTCGAGGGCGCCACTGACGCCGCGGTCAATAAGGCCAAGACGTCGACCACGCCGGTGGTGGAGTACCGCTTAACTCGCTGATTGCTCGGTTGTTCAATTGTCTTATGTCGATTCGAGGATGGTTGTGAAAACTCGCCAGATGATCGCTCTCTGTGTGGTCCTCGCGCTCGCGCTCTGGACCTCGACGGTCACCGCGCAGGATACCGAGGACGAAGATCCGACACCTCCCGAGGCCTCCGAGGCATCCGATGATGGCTCGCGCGCCAGCGGGGCCGACCAGCCAGCTGCCGGCAGCGTCGAGCAATATGCGCTCGCCGAGCTCACCGCCCGCGCGGTGACCAACAGCGAGCTGATGGCCGAGTTCAAAGAACGTCGCGCTCAGGCCAAGTGGGACCAGTACAAAGCCGAGCACGCCTGGAGCCCGAAGATCTCGTCGACCACCACCGCCGCCCCCGTCCCCGCCAACGCCGACCCGGACCGATTCGAAGAGAATATCGACGAATTCCTCGATCTGGAAATTGGCCCCTTCGTGCGCGAAGACCTCAATGTGGTGGTTCCCGTCTACACCTTCGGGCGGGTGAGCACCGCCAAGGAACTCGCCGAGTTGGGGATTGAGAACTCCAAACTCGTCAACGAGAAGCAACGCCTGGATATTATCTTCGAGACCAAGCGCGCCTACTATAGCTTGCGCCTCGCCAACGCCTTCCAGGAGATGCTCGAAGAGGGAGAAGAGCTGATTGAGGAACAGCTCGAGGAGATGCAGGACGCGCGTGATTTCGGCGAAGCCGATTTTGACATCAAGGACTTGCGAAAGCTTCAGATTTTTAGCGCCGAGGTCGACTCGCGTGTAGTCGATAACGCGCGCCTGGCCAGCATCGCCCAGGCCGGACTGCGCTTCCTGGCCGATATTGACGACGATGTCCAAATTCAGGTCCCCAAGCTCGACGACCTCGACACACCTCCAGAGTTGCGCGACCGCGGCTATTACGTCGACCAGGCCCTGCGACATCACCCCGAGATCAATCAGCTGGACAAGGCGGTCGAGGCCCGCCGACTGGAACACCAATTAGAGAAGGCGGGTTGGTATCCGAACCTGGCGTTCGCCTTCTCGATGGGCCTGGCCTGGTCGACCGAGGAGACCGCACTGCAGGATATTTGCCGAAGAGACGCTAGCGGTGACTGCAACGAGGTCGGGGATCTCTTCGCCGAGCCGTATGGCGACCCGCTCAACGGCTTTTCGGTGCGGATTGGCCTGGCACTTCGCTGGAATATCGACCCGTTCCAACAACATGCCGACGTCGAAAAGAAGGACTCTCAGCGCCGTCAGATCATCGCGCAGCGCCAACGCGCTCGCAACGCGCTGAAGTTGGAGGTCACCCGCCGGTACCGAGAAGCGGCCGACGCGCGCGAGAAGATCGACATCGACCAGCGCCGGCTCAACGCCGCGGTGCGTTGGCGCAACCAATTCGGGCTGTCTGCCCAGACTGCCGGCGGCGATATGAGCGAGGCCATCGACCCGCTGAAGGCCTTCTATGAGGCGCGCGCTCGATACCTCGAGACGGTCTATGATTATCTCATCGCCCGCGCTGAACTGGCTCGAACGGTCGGTGCTCCCGGCCTCGGCCCCGACGGCACGGCCACGGTCCATTGAACCCTCGGCTCGGACGCTCGGACTCTCCGGGCGCCTTCGAATATTAGATTGAATGAAATCCGTTCGCGACGCGTCTATGTCGATGAACGGGCGGCGAGACAAGCCGCTTAGTCACTCCCAATTTGTACCCCCTGACCGGCAACGGTCTTATCCGGAGGTTTTCTCATGCTAGGATCGCTTCGCATCTACCTGTCGACTGCTGGGCTGGCCGTGTTGTTGGTCTTGGCCAGCACCGGGATCGCTTTTGCCGGCGAGCCGACCGACTTCGTCAAGAAGAACGCCACAGAGGTCAGTGAACTTCTTCGCCAGAAAGACTCGGAGAAGCGTCACGAGCAATTCTCGGCCAAGCTCAACAAAGTCGTCGACTTCCGGGAGCTGGCCTCACGCGCACTCGGCGAGCATTGGGAGGCACGCACCGCCGAAGAGCAGCAGACGTTTCTCGATTTACTTCGCGAGATGCTCGAGGCCAACTATCGCAACAAACTCGAGGGCAACACCCTCGGCGAGGACTACCAGATCGAGTATCTGGAAGAGAAGACCCGCAAGAATTTGGCCATCGTCAAGACCCGCATCAAGTGGGACACCGGCGACGAGACGGCTGATTATAAGCTGATCAAAGACGACGGCGACTGGGTCATCTACGACACGATCATCGACGATATCAGCTTGGTGGAGACCTACCGTGAGTCCTATACCCAGATTATCGAAGACGAAGGTTGGGACGAGTTGATTCGGCGCATGCGAGAGCGCGCCAAGGAACTCAGGACCCAGAAAGAGTAATCGGAGAGATGAGTAAGCAGAGCAACAAAGCCGGCTCGGAGGAGCCGGCTTTGTTGCTCTGATTAGGTTGGTTTTGACCCGGCGCTCTTACTGACGGGCGTACTTCTCGAAGTCGACCTTACGCTTCTCCATCTCGTCCTCGAGCTCACGAATCTGCTCGAGGGCCTCGTCGTCGTCGGCCACCATCGAAAGCGAGCGCACGAGCTTCTCGTGCGCTTTTTCCATATCAGCCTTGGAGACACGCTTTTGCTTGAGCAGGCGGACGGCCTCGTTTTTGAGGTTGTGGGCCAGCGTTTTCTCGAGGTGGTCGATGGTCGGCTCAGCGCGCTTTGAGGCGACGGTGTCGTCCGGAATGTCGAGCAGAACCTCGCGCGCGTCGTGGTGGCGGCCCTGCTCGCTGAGCTCCTCTCCTTTTCGAAGCAACTCGTTGGCGGTCAGCTCACGGCGGGCCTTCTGACGAAGCTGCTGAGCTCGCTCGTTGTCCGGGGCCAGCGCCAGCACTTCGTCGAAGGATGCGATGGCGCGGTTCCACTGGCGTCGGCGCATCTCGGACTGTCCGTCCTCGATCAGAGCCTGGGCTCGCCCCTCGAGGGAGTCGGGCGCCGCGGTAGCCATCGAGTCGGGTGGGTCGCTCTGCTTCTTGGCACGCACGAGCCCAAAGACCAACAGTCCCCCCAACGCCAGCCCGACGAGCACGAGCGCGGCCATACCCCCGAAAAATGCCAGATTATTCCGCGAGCCGTTCTTGCTGCCGTATTGGCTGACATCGACGGAGACGTCACCCTCGGTAAAGACGAACTCGATATCACCAAACTCGACGACGTCGCCCGGCTTGAGCTTCTTGGCGCTCTTGACCGGTTTTCCGTTCAGGCGCGTGCCGTTGGAGCTGCCCAAATCGAGCAGGGTGTATTCGTCGCCGTCGCGCACGATCTTGGCGTGCTGGCGGCTAATGGATTGATCGGAGAGCAGGATGAAGTTGTCATCGGTGCGGCCGATGGTGTTCTCGATCTCCGAGAGGCTAAACTCCTCGCCGGAAAACGAGTCGTTGACCCGCACAAGCTTGTGGTGGTCGGCGGTGTTGGAGATGAACAGCGTGTTCAGCACGCTCTGGCGGCTGTCTTGGCCGGAGCCTTTGAACTCCAGATATAGATAGAAGTCACCGACGCGAATCTGAGAGGCGGTCCCCAAGTCGCGGCGCTGGATGACGCGCTGGCCGTCGACGATCACTCCGTTGGCGCTGCCCATATCTTCGATAAAGCAGCGGTCGTTTTCGATGAAGATGCGCGCATGCTTGCGGCTGACGCTCGAGGAGGGCAACACGATGTCGCATTCGTCGAGCCGACCGATTACATAGGAGCCGTGATCAAAAGAGAATTGATCGGCGATCTGACTGTTGGTGTCTTCAATGGTCAGCGTATACATAAATCCCGTACGACCGAAACAGGCGCCGCGCTCGCGCGATAAAGACGCGCCAGAGCGCAAGAACCTGGTCTGGAGCTCGAAACGCGGCGGGCCGCGCTACTCGTTTGCCAGCCTATTCACCTACCAGCCGACGCGAATCAATCGCGGAAGATGTCGAAGTCGACCTCGACGCCCGCGTGGCGAAGATCCTCGTAGAACAGCGGGATATACCCGGTCGGATGGAAGTTCTCTTCGCTTCCCTCGACGCGGAAATAAAATACGTCGTTGAGGCGGAAGGCGTCGAGATCCACTCCCTGGACCTCGGTGATCTGGCGGATGCGGAAGCCATTGTCGCCGCTGCGATGCACGACTACCACGAAGTCGACCGCGCGGGTGATTTGCTCGCGGAGTCCGCGCGGGCTGATCTCCGGGTTGCCCAGAAGGCATAGGCTCTCCAGGCGGCCGAGCGCATCGGATGCGCTGGTGCCGTGGGCGGCCAACATGCTTCCCTCGGTGCCGCTGGCGGCCGACGAGACCCATTCGTAGGCCTCGGCGCCGCGACATTCATCGACGATGATACGTTGGGGGTGCATCGCCACCGCGGTTCGCACCAGGTAACGCATGTCGAAGCCGCTGGCCGGGCTCGCCTCCAGGCGGACCACGGCGCCCTGAGGCAGCTCGAGGTGAGTCGACTCCTCGATGGTGACCATGCGCGTCCCCGAGGGGATCTGGCGCGCGATCGCCCCGAGGAGCGTGGACTTACCGGAGCTGGTCGGCCCGGCCACCAAGATGGAGCGGCCGGCCTGCACGGCGCGGTCGAGGAATTCGCGCATCCCCGAGGACAAGGCGCCGCGCTCGACGAGATCGTCGAGGCTGGGGTGCTCGGTCGGAGGTTTGCGAATGGTTAGAGCCGCGCCATCGACCGACAGCGGCGGCATGACGACATGGACACGCGTGCCGTCGCTGAACCGGACCTCGTCGGCGCCGACCATTGGATCGCGCGTGCCGAGCAGCCGTTGGGCAGCGGCGGTGAGCAGTTGTGGGTGACTAAAGGCGCGCTCGGCGACCAACATCTTTCCGTCGCGCCGCACCAGAACCTGGTCGAAGCGGTTGACGTAGATGTCACGGACGTTCGGATCGTCCAGATACAGATCGACCGGACCCAGACCGACGCACTCGTCGGTGATGAGCTCGATGAGCTCGTTGCGATCGACGCGCGGATTGACCTTGTTGACCGCGTCGGTGACCAGGGTCTGGAATTCGTCGCGATCAGCCGGGGCAGGGGGGTAGTCGATCGGAAGATTATCGGCGCTGAGGGTCTCGAAGAGCACCCGCGCCACATCATGCTGAGCCGCATGAAAATCAGCGTCGAATTCGGAGCCGAGCTCCGACGACGGCATCACACCGCCACCCTGCGGATAGGCGGTTCCCGGGCCCATCTCGCGGCCGAGTCGGCCGCCGGCGCGATCAGCCTGCGGCTCCACCTGCGAGCGCGAAGGCTCGGGGCCTGGCTGGGGCGAGCGGGCCGAGGGAGGATCCAGGTCGGGCGTGGGCGAACTGGGCGCCGGCGCCGGCTCGGGCGCGGGCACCGGATTGCCGCCGCTCGAGCGCGACGGGGAGGGGGAGACTCCGGCGCTCGATCCACGCGGGGAGTTTCCCGCGCTCGAGCGCCGCGGCGAATTGCCTGCGCTCGAAGGACGCGGCTCCTGAGAGGCCGGCTCCTCGCCAAAGTCGAAGTCGTCAAAATCCATCGGCGAGTCGCCGACCGGGCTCTGAGGCTGCTGGGAGGCAGGGCCGGTGGGCCCTCCGGCCGACGACGGGCGTCGATCGGGGCTCTGAGCGCCGCTGCTGCGGCTGGGCGGCTGAGAGTCACCGGCGGCGAAGAGGTCGTCGACCGGCCCTCCACCACCCAATGAGTTGGCAGGCTGGGAGTTGGCAGGCTGGGAACCCGCCGGCTGGCGACCTCCCCCTGCCTGGTCTTGGCCCGCAGGTGGCGAGGGCGGCATCGAGCCCCCCCCGGCTCCGCCTTCTCCAAACCCGGACTGGTTGGGCTGGGGCGGCTGCGGCGGGCTCTTCGGCGGCTGGTTGGCGGCTACAGCCGCCTCCACCTGCAGAATGAAGTCCCCGATGTAGACCTTGTCATTTGGGGTGATCGGCTGCTCGCCGGTCACCTTGCGTCCGTTGACATAAGTCCCGTTGGTACTGTTCAAGTCCGCGATATGCAGATTGCCCGCGTCGAGCGAAATCCGGGAGTGCTTCTTGGAGACATTGCCCTTGGGCAGGACGATGTCATTTCCCTTCATTCGTCCGATGGTAATCTCGGACTTGTCGAAGTCGTATTGGGACTGTTGCCCACCTTTCTCACTTATCGTAACCGTGACCATGAATGGCAGGTTCTCCTGAACTACAGGGTATGATGCAAACCGATGACCGCCGGCACTATAGCGCGGAGGCATGAGTCGATTGTACGGGCGATCTCAATCCAGTTTCAGGGTGAAATCGTCGCAGAGCAAGCATTTTCTGTCAAGAAATGCCCGGCTTAGCTGTCAACCGAGCTCGGAGAGGCAGCGGGTTTGACCGTGTCGCCATCCTCATTCGAGGTCTCAGCGGCCTCAGGCGACGATTCCTTTGCCCAATCTCCCCCGGAGTCGCCGGCCGGCTCGCCGACAGAATCTTCTGCGGTGGGCGCGGCGGCTTCGACCTTGGCGTCCTCGCCAGCTCCGGATGCTCCATCGGCGTCGATGACAGGCTCGTCGGGGCCGGCCAATTGGCGCGGCTTGATCGGCAGCTTGTCGAAGATCGACTCGTCGTCGGGGGCGTATTCCGGATCGTAGAGATGACAGCGCACGAAGTGGCCGGGTTCGGCCTCGATGCTCCGCGGCGACACCGAGTCGCAGGGCCCAAAACGGGCCGGGCAGCGGGTGTGAAAACGACAGCCGCTGGGCGGATTGATGGGGGAGGGTACGTCTCCTTTGAGCACCACGCGGGTATTGCGCCGCTTCGGGTCGGGCACCGGAATCGCCGACAGAAGCGCCTGGGTATAGGGATGCAGCGGATTGTCGAACAGCGCGTCGGTCTCGGCGAGTTCGGCGATCTGGCCCAGATACATCACCGCGATGCGGTCGGAGATATGCTTGACCACCGACAGGTCGTGGGCGATGAATAGGAAGCTGAGATTGAACTCTTCCTGCAGATCCTGCAACAGATTGATGACCTGCGCTTGGACCGACACGTCCAGCGCGCTGACCGCCTCGTCGCAGACGATGAAGTCGGGGTTGAGCGCCAGCGCACGGGCGATACCGATGCGCTGGCGCTGGCCGCCGGAGAATTCGTGCGGGTAGCGCGTGATATACGAGGGCTGCAGGCCGACGCGCTCGAGCAAATCCTCGACGATCTGGCGGCGGTCGTCGCCCTGGGCGATGCCGTGGAACTCGAGCGCCTCGCCGATGATACTCTCCACGGTCATGCGCGGGTTGAGGCTCGAATAGGGGTCCTGGAAGATGATCTGCATCTTGCGGCGCAACTCACGCAACTGCTCCGCGGGCAGATCGTAGACGCTGTCGTCGCGGAAGTAGACCTTGCCGCCGGTCGGCTCGAGCAACTTCAAAATCGTGCGACCGGTGGTCGTCTTACCGCATCCGGACTCGCCGACCAGACCGAGCGTCTCGTTGGGATAGACGTCGAAGTTGACCCCATCGACGGCCTTCACGTCGCCGACGTGGCGGCTGAAGATACCTTTCTTGATGGGGAAGTACTTCTTGAGGTCGCGCACGCGAACCAGCGGCTCACGGTCGGACTCCACGGACATCTTCGGGTTCACTTTGTTGACTGCAGAGGTCATATATCGGTCTGTGTAGGACGTAATTTGGTTCAGCCAGCGCGGTCGAGTGATCCGTCCGTCGAGGCCAGAAACTTCTCCGGGTCGGCCTTGTCGCCGCCCGGCTTGGGGCCGGTCTTTTCCTTGGTGCCTTCGCGAACTTCGTCGGCATACCAGCACGCCGAGAAATGCCCGGCCTCCTGATTCTTGATCGGCGGCAGGTTGCTGCATTCGTCGGTGGCATATTCGCAGCGCGAGCGGAATCGACAGCCCGACGGAAAGTCCTGCGGGCGAGGCACCATACCCGGAATGACGTACAGGCGGTCTTTTCGGGTGGCGTGGGCCGCGTCGATTTGCGGCAAGCTGCTGAATAGCCCGTTGGTATACGGGTGCGACGGGTTGGCAAAGATCGTCTCCGCCGAGCCGTATTCAGCCACCCGCCCGGCGTACATGACGGCCACGTCGTCGCAGATCTCGGCGACCACGCTCAGATCGTGGGTGATGAATAGGATCGACATGCCCATCTCGTCTTGCAGCTCGCGCAGTAGGTCGAGGATCTGGGCCTGAATCGTCACGTCCAGGGCGGTGGTCGGCTCGTCGGCGATGAGCAATTTGGGCTTGCAGGTCAGCGCCATGGCGATCATGGCGCGCTGCTTCATGCCGCCGGACATCTGGTGAGGATACTCGTCGACGCGCTCGTGGGGCGACGGGATACCCACCCGCTCGAGCATGTGGATGGACAGCTCGCGCGCCTCTTTATAATTGACGTCCTGGTGCAGCTGGATGGCCTCGATGATCTGGTTTCCGATCGTATAGACCGGGTTGAGGCTGGTCATCGGCTCCTGGAAAATCATCGAGATGTCGTTGCCGCGCACCCGACGGAGCTGCTTTTCGGAGTACTTCGTCAGATCGTTGCCCTCGAAGAGGATCTCGCCGCCGACGATCTTGCCGGGCGGCTTGGGGATCAGCCCCAAGATGCTCAACGAGGTCACCGACTTGCCCGAGCCGGACTCGCCGACCAGCCCCATGGTCTTGCCACGTTCGATGTCGAAGCTGACCCCGTCGACCGACGGAAGCACGCCGTCATCGGTGAAGAAGTAGGTGCGAAGATCGCGCACCGACAAAATCGGGTCGTCGATATCAGTTTTAATGTCGCGGTCTGCCATAAGGAATCACTTGCGCATTTTGGGGTCGATAGCGTCTCGGACGCCTTCACCGACCAGGTTCAACAGACTGACGGTGATGAAAATTGCGAAGCCGGGCGCCAGAATCAGCGCCCATTGGCCGGTTTGCCGGCCGGTGGTCAAGATCTGGCCCCAGCTGGGCGCGGTGGGCGGCCCGAGGCCCAAAAAGCTAAGCGAGGCTTCGATGAGGATGGCTCCGGCGACGCCGAAGGTCGCCGCGACCAATACCGGGCCCAGCGAATTCGGAAGGATATGCCGGAAGATAATTCGCCCGCGCTTTAGACCCAACGCTTCGGCGGCGTGGACGAATTCCTGATTCTTTAGGCGCAGGAACTCGCCTCGGACGAGTCGGGCGACTTTGGTCCATCCGGTCAGACCGATGATGATCATGATGTGAAAGATCGACGGGTCGTCGATGAATCCACGAATCGTCAGGATCAAAAAGAAGGTCGGGAAGCACAGCATGACCTCGATCATGCGCAGGATGACCATGTCGACCTTGCCGCCAAAGTAGCCGGCCAGGCTGCCCAAGATGGCGCCGATGGTCATATAGATGGCCACGGCCACCACACCGATGGTCAGCGAGATGCGCGTGCCGTACAGAAGCCGGGTCATCACGTCGCGGCCGACACCGTCGGTGCCCAGCCAGTGACTCCAACTCGGCGCTGCCTGCACTGCCATCGCGTCGACGTCTCGATAGGAGTACTCGACCAGCGGGAAGATGGCGTCGACGCCCTCCATCTCGGCCAGGGCCACGTAGTCCACATAAGGCTGGCTAAAGCCGCCCATAAACGCCGCCAGACACACGGCTGTCAGCACCAGGATGGAAACGCCCACAAACTTCAGGCGTACGCGCTTATAATGCTCTTTGTTCTCGAAGCTCTTAGCCTGCTTGAAGCCAATCCAGGCCAGCAGATTCAGCGGCGTGGCGAAGAGCAGCACGTTGAAGAAGATGTCGACGCCGCTCTCGAAGAAATTCGAGTCGAAGAGGGCGGCGAACCAGGGAAACGAGATGCCCTGCAGGTGCTCGGGTCCCACACCTTCGGGGATCGAGATATAGAAGGGCACATTCATCGCCAGAATTGGCGCGATCATGGCCAGCACGAACAGAAACCCCACGCCCCATAGACTCCACAGGCTCAGCGGGTACTTCTTGAACTGGCCCCACACAATCTCGGGGTACGATTTGTACTCCGGGCGCGGCGCTTTGGATGTGGTCTGCTCTTTGGACATGACGTTCTAGTGCGTTCCCAGGCGTTCAATCGAAGCTGATTCGGGGGTCGACGATGGCGTAGCTGATGTCACTCAGCAAAATGCCCACCAGCGTCAACACGGCCGAGGCCAGCGAGAGCGCCATGATGGCGTTATAATCTTTGAGCGTGATGCTGTTCAGCAGATACAGGCCCATGCCCGGGATGTTGAAGACGAACTCCAGGACCACCGAGCCGCCGATAATCGCCGGAAGCAGGGTGCCGAGCAGGGTCAGAATCGGAATCATGCCGTTGCGCACGGCGTGCTTGATGATCACCATCGGCTCGCTGAGGCCCTTGGCGCGCGCGGTGCGGATATAGTCGGCGCGGATGACGTCCAGAAGCCCGGTTCGCGCGTAGCGGCTCAGGCTGGCCAGCGCGCCGTAGGTCAGACAAAACACCGGCAAGAGCATGTGGTAGCTGACGCTTCCGATATATTCGAGCGTGGTCATCTGGTCGGCGTTGTCGCCGACGAAGCCGCCCGTGGGGAAGAAGTCCCAGGGGTTGCCGATGGTGAACCACTGCAGCAAGAGCACCGCCGTAAAGAAGCTGGGCAGGCTGTATAGCATAAAGAGCAGGATGGTCACGATCTGGTCGGCGCGGGTGTGCTGTTTATAGGCGCTCCAAACACCCAGCGGCACGCTGATCAGATAGGCAAAGAAGACCGAGAAGAACCCGAGGGTCATCGAGACCTTCATCTTCTCCCACAGGTTCGGCAGGATCGGCTGCTTGTCGACGTGGCTGATCCCGAAGTCCAGGGCGGCGATATTCGCCATATACTTGGCGAAGCGGGTGTCGGTAAACGTCGCTGCGAGCTTGCCCTGGAAGTCATGGCGGAAATGGTCGCCGATCTTCTTGCCTTCCTGCCACGAGTCTTGGTCGAACCACGGCTCCCAATTCTCTTGGAGCATGGCGTCGACCTGCTGCGCCGAGACGTCGGGGGGCAGCGTCCACTCGCCGATCTTCTGATTCTGCTGGTAGGCCCACCTATTATACGCCTCGTCTTCCTCGGTCAGCTCGTCGGTATGGTGAGCTTTGATCTGGAATCTGGCGTTGGCGGACATCTGGTTGAGCGCCAAGATGCGCACGTCGAGGCGCTCGGCGCTCTCGGCGACTTCGGCCAGCTCCGGGACGACATAGTGGCCCCAGTCCTCGACGGTCTCTTGAGCGTCGATGACCGCGCTGGACTTGGGTTTGTCGCCAGCGGGTATGCAGGTGCCCTGCGGCTCGGCGCCCTCGGGGCAGACCGGAAGGCGATGGTCCGCCAGCGTCTCGAGCCTCTCGGAGACGTCTTCGGCGTCGAGACCGTAACGAAAGTTCAAGAAGACCGGCTTGTCGAAGTTGAATTGGCGCTTGAAGATTCGATAGCTCTCGCGGGCTTCGGTCGACTGCGCCTGCTCGGCGCCGTCCTGGCCGCCACCGCTCATGGTCGGCTTGCCCGGGGCGAGCTGCAAGATGCCGAAGATCATCAAAATGATGAAGATCAGCGTCGGAATCATCAACAAGATGCGCTTGACGATGTAGGTCGTCATGGCGGTAGGCCGTCTGCTCAGTGGGACTCAGGTGGCCCGCAGCGCCGTTTGGCGCTGCGGGAGGCTACACCGGCGATTGAGGCCGGTGTGAATGCATTAGTTGCCCGACTCGTCGAGATACCAGGGCATGGAAAGATCCTGGGGGCGTAGCTTCTGGAAGACGACGTTCTCGACGTGAGGCTGCCAGGCGAAGGCCGACTTGAGCTGGAAGAAGAACGTATAGGGCTGCTCTTCGTGCAGGATCATGTGGAATTCGCGCAGAAGCTCGAGTCGCTTGTCCTCGTCGAAGGTCACCCGAAGCGTCTCGATGATCTCGTCGGCGCGCTCATTTCGGAAGCCCACGCGGTTCGAGCCCTTGGGCTCGTCGGCCTGGCTGGAGTGCCACAGCTGATAGGGGTCGATATCCCAGCCCAGCGCCCAGCCGCCGGTGAAGGCGTCGAATTCACGCTCGTCCATCTTCTTTTGCATCAGCGACCAGTCCACGAAGCTCGGGTTCATGGTGACCCCGATCTTGCGAAGCGCCTCTTTGTAGATGGCCAAATATTTGCGGGCGGTCGGCTTATTATAGGCGAGCATATTGAAGTCGAAGTCCACGGTCTCGCCGTCGATGGTCTTCTCGCGGACGCCGTCGCCGTTGCGGTCCTTCCAGCCGGCTTCATCGAGCAGGGTTTTGGCTTTCTCCAGGTCGAATTCATATCGCTCGACGTCCGGATTGTTGGCCGGATGGTCGGGCAGGTACGGCCCGGTCAGCGGCTTGCCGAGGCCGTGCAATACGCTATCGATGATGCCCTGGCGGTCGAAGGCGTGGGTCATCGCGCGGCGCACGCGTCGGTCGCTGAACAGGTCTTTGTCCGAATTCCACCCGAGGTAATAATAGACGACCCGCTCGACCACTTCGTGCTCGAGTTCGCCCGACTCGAACGGGCTATTCGGCCCGGCGTCGAGGACGTCTTGCTTATAGGAAGGCGCGGGCATCTCGGTGAAGTCGATGTCATCGCCTTTGAGGCGCGTATAAGCCGTCTGCGGGTCCTTGATGATCTGGTACTCGACTTCGTCGACCGGCGGCTGCGTTCCCCAATACTTATCGAAGCGCTCGAGCACGATGCGCGAGTCCGTCTCGATTTTGGTGACCTGATAGGGGCCCGTGCCGATCGGGTAGCGCGACGCCCAGTGGTTGTTGAACTCCTTGCCGAGCGACTCGGCCGGGAACTCTTCGCCCTTTTCGTTGCGCGTGTACAGCCATTTCGGCAGGGGGTAGGCCTCGAGGGTGAAGGTGAACGACTGGTGGACCTTCTTCTTCCAGGTCACCTTCAATGTGTTCTCGTTGAGGACCTCGGCGCCCTCCATATCTTGGTAATAGTTCTGCAGTGAACCGGCTTGGACCTGCGGGTTTTTGACCATCTCGAAGTAGAAGGCGACGTCCTCGGCGGTCAGCTTGCGTCGCTCCTTGAGCCACTCGTACTTCGGATTGGAGAAATCCACGTTCGGGACCTGCCAATAAACATCGTCGCGCAGGTGGATGGTATATTCGGTGAAGTCGTCGTTGACTTCGATCTTGTAGGCCAGCTCGGGCGTCCACTTTTCGGGGTTCTCGTAGTCGCGGCTGGCAAGGGTGTTATGGGCGTAGGTCTGGATCTCGGTGACGTCGGCACCATTTTCGGTCATCCAGTTGAAGCCTTTGGGGGTGCTGCTCATATACCGGCGCAGTTTGCCACCTTGCTTGGCGTCCGCAGGCACCAACGGCTTGGTTTGCGCCTCGAGGATATTATCCGCCTCGTCGAGCGCTGCAGCGTATTTGCCGCCGCCTTGGGCCGACGCGCCTGCCTGGCCGCTGACCGCCACACCGCTCTCGAGCGTCTCGAGGATCTGGTCGTTGGTCTCGGCCATGGCCTCGACTTGGTCGCGAAGTTCGGCGACGTCGCTCTCGGCATTGTGGGTCTGCCAGACGTTGAGGAACGTCAAGATTGCCAGCATGATGAGCGTGACAACCAGGGCGATGGTGGCTTTGAACGTTCTTGGCATGAGATTTATCTTACGGAAGATGGAAAGCACATGGCGGTTATATGCGCCGCAATCAGAAAAGCGCTCGTCGCGCCATCGCGGCGAATGCACCGGGCGTTCTCAAAGTCGCCGTACACTACAAAGCAGGGACCGACAGTGTCAATAAGGCAAGCCGGCCTGAACTGCAACTCCAGCTTTGGGGACGAAATTCCAAGCCGGATCAACGATTTGGGGGGAGTTGGGCCTGTCGCGCGGTCCGGGTTTGCTCGCCCAGACGCGTCAAAAAGGCTGCCAGATCGCATAGCGGGATGTCGACGGGGCAGATATCCTCGAGTTCATCGCAGTCACACGCTTGCAGCGCTTCGGCCGACGGGAGGCTCAACTCGGACTGCGAGAGCTCGCGCATGCCGCCTTGAGCCAACAGCGACGGGCCCATCACGCGTTGGTCAGGGATCAAATCGAGCTCGGGGCATACTGCTTCGCATAAGCCGCAGCCGATGCAAGACTGCCACTTGGCGATCATCTCGCGCTCCTCGGCGTCGAGAGGCGTCAGACCCTCGGGTTCGAAATGATCGCGCACCCGTTCGATGCCGCCGGGTTTATACAAAAGGAACAACTTGCTGAGGATATGCAGCACCATATGCCAGGCGAGCAGCGCGTATGCGTGAAGATGTCTCACGAAGCCACCTCTTTGGTGCCGAATAAGCTCAATGCGTTGATCGCTGCCCGATGGCCGGTCGCCAGATCGACGCCTTCAGTGGTGCCGTCCCAAAAGGAATTGGTGCCTGCTAGGACGCGTCCGGCCGCGAAGATATTGTCTGCGAGGGGTCGGCCGTCGCGGTCCAGCGGACGAAGCGCGTCGTCGACGGCGATCCCGGCCCGAAACAACGGGTGGTCCTCGAAGACGTGCTCGTCGAGCAAACCGGGCAGCCAGGTTTCGTCGGGGTTGGCCACCGGCGCGCCGTCGATCCACAGGTCGAGCCCCAAGATGGGCTCGCGAAATGGCGCGTCTTTGGGCAGCCCGCCGCCGATCCAGCGGCCGGTGGCTAAGATCAGCGACTCGGCCGCTACGGTCTCGTCGTCGGTCTGAATGAGAAGGACGCCTCCGCCGGCGATGTCGACCGACGTCGCCCGGGCGCCGATCGCGGGGACGGCGACGTTGTCGCGAAGAAAACGGTCCAGGCGCCAGCCGTGGATGGAGTTTCGGGCGGCGGCCGCTTCGGCGACGCGGCAGGGGAGGGCGTCGTCGAGCGCCCCGAGTAGCTCCTCGTGCTCCTGCCAGTTGCGTCCGAGGCACGGCGGAAAGATGATCGCGTCGAGCCCAAGGCGTGCGATCTGCTCACCGAGGACCTCCGAGAGCGTCTCGATATCCCTGGCGAGCTTATCGCCGAGGCGCGTAGCGACCCGCACGGAGTGTGATGAGCCGGCGGGAAGATCCGCAAAAGGGCTCGACTCGAGCAGATGCGCATCGACGTCGGATAAGCGGTCGAGCACGCCTACCAAGCGATGTGCGCTCCAGTCGGCGAGCGCATCGCAGGCGACGACGCCGATAGATTCGCCGCGCGTTACTGCGGAGGCGAGCACCGAGCTCGCCGCCAGGTCGGCTGCGACCGGCGAGCCCGACGCCGACGCAATGACCCGCTCGTCGTCGACGAGCCGAAGCCCCGGATAGCCGAGCGCGGCGACGGCTCGCCTCAGCGAGCGTCGGAGCTCGTCGGCTGATAGCTTCGCGCGTCGATAGGGATGAAATTCCCGGCGCACCATCAGCCGATCAAAGCGCTCGGCGCGGCGTCCATAAAACGGGCGTTGGTCTTGGGTGCGCGCGACAGACTCGGTCCGGATTTGCCCGGTCGAGCGTGGCGGAAAGTCAGTCGAGGGCCCGAACGCCTGGCCGAGCCCGCCCCACAGCGCGGTCGCTCCGGGACTCGGCGGGTAGAACATCACCACGTCGGCGCCGGCTTGTGCCAGCGTGGCCGCCGCGGTGTGCGCCGCCAGGCCCCCGCCCACAATCGCAATATCAGCGCGTCGGGTGGTCATGCGGACTCCCTCGAAGACGCGTCTTCAATGGGCGCGGCCTTGGGGCCGTCGAGGGCGGTGGACTCATTTTGCAGGGCGGAGATATCGGCGCCCACACCACCGCCGGCCTGGAAAAACCAGGTCTGGCCGACAGCCTCGGCGGCGAGTTGCTCACCTTTGATGATGCTTCGCCGGTCTTTGAAGCGAGCGCGCTGGAAGCCGAGCGCCACATCGAAGCGTGCCGACTGGGACAGGTCCTTCTCCTCACAGAAGATCTCGGCGGCCCGCAGCGTCCCGCTCCAGCCGCCGTCCATGCCCTGGCCGAAGCGGCTTCTGCGCTTGCAGTCGTCGAGCGTCGAGACCATCTCGCCGCGCATGACGTAGCGCAGCTCGGCCTCGGTGACCGGCTCGGAGGGGTCGACGATGGCGGTCGATTGAGGGTCGTCGCGCATCAAGTCGAGTATCCGGCCGGCCCGGGAGCCATGCCTGTACAGGATCCGGCCCGCCGCATAGCGGTTGAGCCCCAACTCCTCGAAGGGTTCGGTGCTCAGAGCATGGTCGGCGCCGCCGGGGAGCGGCTCGTCTGGCGTCCTGCAGGGCTCGTCGACGCCGAGCTTGGCGCAGATCTGGTCGACGGCTTCCTCGCTCATCAGCCGATAGGCGGCGAGCTTGCCGCCGGCGATCGACATGAAACCGGGAATGCCTTCCTCGGCGTGGTCGAAGATGGCGTGGTCGCGGGACAATTCGCTCTCGTACTTCTGGTCGTCATAGAGCGTAGGCCGACAGCCGACGGTGGTGTCGATGATGCGGTGCTCGTCGACGCCGGGAAAGACGCGGCGGATGCCGTCGAGGACATATTTGGCCTCGTCTTCGAGCACCGGGATATTGTCCAGGTCGCCCCAATAATCGTCGTCGGTGGTGCCCAGCAAGGTCACGTTCTGGTGGGGCGCCATGAAGATCTGGCGGCCGTCGACGGCCTCGGAAATCAACGCGTAATTGGTCACGCGGCCGGCCAGGAGCAGGTGGATGCCCTTGCCGGGGCGCACTCGGCACATCTTCGCCCCGGCGCGATTGGCCACGCGCTCGGCCCAGGCGCCGGTGGCGTTAAAGGTGATCCGCCCGTAAACCTCGCGCTCACCGCCGCCGATGCGGTCTCTGACACGCACACCTCGCATCGCACCGCGTTGGTTTTGGCTGCCGTCGTCGCGCAAGAAGTCGACCACCTCGTGGTAGTTATGCACGTCGGCGCCGCGTTCTTTGGCGTCGAGGATATTGATGAAGTTGAGCCGGGGCGAGTCGATGCCCCACTCGTCGGTGGTCACCGCGCCGATGACGTCTTCGGGCAGACCGGGCTCGACCGCCAGCGCCTCCTGGGCGGTCAACCGGCTGTGGCGCACGCCGCCCTTGAGGTGCGAGTAGCGGTCGTAGGTGTCGAAGTAGACCTCGGCGAGCTCCAGGAGCACGCGGTTTTCGAGCTTGTCCTCGCGCACCGGGAAGAGAAACGGCACGCGAAACAACAGATGGGGCGCGATCTGCTGGATGAGCCCGGAGTCGTAGCACGACTTTTTGGTGACCGTCGGATCTTTTTCGAGGTAGCGCACCCCGCCGTGAATCATGCCGCTGGAGGCCCAGGTGGCGCCGGTCGAAAAGTCGTTCTTCTCGAACAGCGCCACCGAAAGCCCGCGCATGACGGCGTCACGCGCGATGCCCGCGCCGTTGATCCCCCCGCCGACGATGACGAGGTCGTACGGATTTTCGGGGGTTCCGAGGGTCATAGATAGAATTGCTACGTATATGCTTCCCGATGCCCCCTCCGACCGCTCGCTATCGCTTCGCGGCCACCTCCCCGGCCCGGGGAGGGGACGTGGGGCATCAAGAAACACTTGAGGTTATTGTGGCTCGGGTCCCCTCCCCGAGTGGGGGAGGTGCCGAGCGTAGTTCGCGAGGCGGAGGGGGCCTCGGCGAGCATTGAGTCTCATTCCTCTTCTTCTTCGAGCTCGACCGACAGGTGCAGCTCGTCGAGCTGGTCTCCGTCGACGTAGCTGGGGGCGCCGGCCATGATGTCGGCGGCCTTCTGGGTCTTGGGGAAGGCGATGACGTCGCGGATATTCTGCTTTCCGGTCAGAATGCTCACCAGCCGGTCCATGCCGAAGGCGATACCGCCGTGCGGGGGCGGGCCGTATTGGAAGGCGTCGAGCAAGAAGCCAAACTTCTCGCGCGCCTCTTCCTCGGTGAAGCCGAGCAGATCGAAGATCTTTTGCTGGACTTCCTGGCGGTGGATACGCACCGAGCCCCCGCCGATCTCTGAACCATTGAGGACGAGGTCGTATGCCTGAGCGATGACGCCCTCGGGGTTTCCATCCAGAAGCTCGACGTCCTCGGGACGCGGCGCGGTGAACGGATGGTGCATCGAATGCAGCTCATCTTCGGCTTCCTCGTAGGCGAATAGCGGGAAGTCGGTGATCCACACGAATTGGAAGTCGTCTTCGTCGATAAGCCCCAGATCTTTGCCGAGCTTCTCCCGAAGCCGGCCCAGGCTGGTGTTGGCGACCTGACGGTCGGCGGCGACCATGACGAGCAGATCGCCGGACTCGGCCCCGAAGGCGGACTCGAGGCCCAGTCGGTCGTCACCTTCGAAGAATCGCGATATCGGCCCGGACCAGCCGTCCTCTTTGACCTTGGCCCAGGCCAGACCGAACGCGCCATAGATCTTGACGGTGTCCTCGAGCGCGTCGATGTCCTTGCGGCTCAGCAGTTCGGAGCCGTTGGGGATGCGGATGCCCTTGACCACACCGCCGTCATCGACAGTTCCCGAGAAGACACGAAATTCGGAGTCGGCGACCTCGTCGCTGATGTCGACCAGCTCGAGCGCAAAGCGCAGGTCGGGGTCATCGAGGCCGAAGCGCTCGAGCGACTCCTCGTAGGTCAATCGCGCAAACGGGGTGTTCAACTCGGTGCCGAGGACCTCCTCGAAGACCGAATTGATCATGCCCTCGCAGATGGACATGACGTCTTCGGGGGTCACAAACGACATCTCCATGTCGATCTGTGTGAACTCGGGCTGGCGGTCGGCGCGCAGGTCCTCGTCGCGGAAGCAACGAACGATCTGGAAGTAGCGGTCGAAACCCGAGACCATCAACAATTGCTTGAATAGCTGCGGCGACTGGGGCAGGGCGTAGAACCTGCCCGGGTTGACCCGGCTGGGCACCAGATAATCGCGGGCACCTTCGGGAGTCGAGCGCGTCAGATAGGGCGTCTCGATCTCCAGAAAGTCGTTGTTGCACAGGTGATTGCGCACGATCTGGTTGACCTGGCTTCGGACCATCAGCGCCTCTTGCAGCGGCGGGCGGCGCAGGTCCATATAGCGGTATTCGAGCCGCTTCATCTCGTTGGCGTCGGTGTCCTCACGGATCAGAAACGGAGGCGTCTTCGACTTCGAGAAGACGTGCAGATCGGTGGCGTTGATCTCGACCGCGCCGGTGGGGATCTCCTCGTTGACGTTCTCCCCGCGGCTTTCGACCTCGCCCTTGATGCCGATGCACCACTCCGAGCGCAGCGAGTCGGCCTCGTCGAAGATCTCGTCGCCGATCTCGGGGTGGAAGCGCACCTGGACCACGCCGCTTCGATCACGCAGGTCGATGAAGATCATGCCGCCCAGGTCGCGGTTGACCGCCACCCAGCCAAAGAGTGCGACTTCCTGACCGATGTCAGAGGCACGAAGCTCGCCACACATATGGGTGCGCGAGTGCGTTTCGAGAAACGAGGCCACGGGTTCTCTCCTATCAAAGTGAAACATTACGAGGTGCCATTCCCCCATGACGCTGCGCGTCATCGGAGGATGGGCGAATAAATCACGCACGTCGGCGCCTGTCAACGACTTGCCGGAGGCCCTATTCGGTGAGGGTCATTTTTGTCTCCGGGCGTTGTCGTACCTATAATAGGTTCAGTCCTATCACAATAAACCAATGCTGTTTCTACACACGCCACGGGAGGCGTTTTATGGCTCGATCTAATGGAGATCCTCGCCAGGTAGATGTGGTCGTCGTCGGCGGCGGCCTGGCCGGGCTGACCGCCGGACTCGGCCTGCAGCGAGAGGGGTTGGACGTGGTGGTCCTGGAGAAGAGCGAGAGGCTCGGGGGGCGCGCCCAGAGTTGGACCGACCCGACCACCGGCGATCCCATTCATATCGGGCCGCATATCTTCCTGACCGAATATCCCAATATGTTCAAATTGCTCGACCTATTGGGCACACGCGAAGACATCGTCTGGGAGGACGAGCATTTCCTGGTGCTCGCCGACGGGACCCAGCAATTGGTTCAGAACCAGTGGCCGCTGCCGGCGCCGCTGCACTTCGCCCCCACGATGCTCGCCGATCCGCGGTCCCGAACTCGCGACAAAATATCGAATTTCGCGGTCACCTTGTACGCGATGCAGATGGACGAGGCGGATGTGATGCGTCTGGACGGGATGAACGCCTACGCGTTTTTGCGGCGCATGGGCGTGACCAAAAGCTTTATCGAGCAATTCTGGTCGTTTGCGTCGATGGCGATCATGAACGTGCCCGTCGAGTTGTGCTCGGCGGGCGCCCTGATGCGCTTTTATAAGAAGTTCATCGGCTATAATGGCTTCGCGTTCGGGTTTCCCGACGGAGGCCTGGGCGATCTGTTCGCGCCGGGTTCCAAGCGCCAGATCGAACGGGCCGGCGGCGAAGTCATGGTCGAGACGGAAGTCGACCGGTTTGTGACCGAAGGTGACCGCGTCGTCGGTGTGGAGCTCGCCGACGGGAGCCAAATTCGGGCTCCCCACACGATTTCCGCAGTCCCACCACAGGTGCTGCGTCGGCTCGGCCCGCGCGATTGGATGGGCCAGCACCAGTGGTATCGCGATCTGGTGCATTTTCACCCGTGTCCGTACCTCAGCGTCTACGTGTGGTTCGACCACAAGCTCACCGACCTGCGCATGTGGGCGCGCACCCACTCACCCGATGACCTCAACTGCGACTTTTACGACCTGTCCAATATCCACACGGGCTGGCAGCAGCGGCCGTCTCTGATCTGCAGCAATATCATCTATTGCCACCGCGCCGACGGTATGTCCGACGAGGAGATCGTGAGTCACACCATCGCCGAGATCGCCGAGACCTATCCGAGCGCGTCGATGGAGCGGGTGACGCACTCGGTGGTCAATCGCATCCCGATGGCGATTCACTGCCCGTTTCCGGGCACCGAACAACGCCGACCGTCGACCAACCCGGGCGTCGAGGGGCTGATGCTGGCCGGTGATTTCATTCGCACCGAGCTTCCGGCGTCGATGGAGAGCGCGGTCTGCTCGGGCTGGATGGCCGCCGAGCAGGTGCTCGCCGAGCGCGGGGTGGACAAGCAGCTGCACGTCGAGCATCGCGATCTCGAGGGGCTGACCGGCTTGATCAACCGCGCGGCGACGTTTTGGCCGACCAAGGGCGCCCAGCGCATCTTTCGAAGCGTTCGACATACGCTCAACGAAGCTTGAACCAACGAGGCATCATGCTCGACATCTTGGCCCGAATTCTTCCCGTCTCTCTGAAGGCGCCTGCGTCGATTGAACTGCCGTCTCGGCTCCGGCGACCCTTCCGTCGGCTGCAGTCGGTGCTGGCCGGCCTGCCGCTGTCGCAGCTCTCCGAGCTGGTCGGATCCCCGTCGGATTTGATGCAGATGGTGCGGCTGCAGGCCGGCCTTTTTAGCTTTCGCTTCATTCTGCCGGTGCTCATCGCCCGCCAGCACCGTGTCTTTTCGATTCTGGCGGCCGGCCCGATCGGCCTCGAAGCATTCGCCCGGCGCAGCGGTATGCATCGGCAGGCGGCCGCCACTTTGTGCCGGGTGCTCGAGTCGCAGGAGTTCGTCTCGCGCGACGACCAGCGAGTCTTCTTGACGCCGTTTGCCAAGCGCTATCTCGCCGGCGACGGCCCGTCGAGCCTGGTGCCCGTGGTCGATCTGCTGTTGGCTTACGCCGAGAGCTTCGACGAATTCTCGGCCAGCTTGCACAGCGGCGAGACGCCGCCGTCGCTGGACGTGCGCACCGACGGGCAGACCACCGACGCGCTGCTGTCGGCGGTCAATACCCAATTGCTGCTCGCCTCCCGCGAGCTCTTTACCCGTGTCGAGTTGCCCGAGATTCGCAGCTTCATCGTCGGCTCGATGGGAGTGAGCTTTAGCGCCGAGTTGATGCGTCGGCAGACTTCGGCGCGCGTGACCTACGGCTGCTTGGACCACCTCGTCGAGCGTATCCCCCGGCTTCGCGAGCGTTATGGCGTCGATCCGGCCCGCGTCGACGGCATGCACAGCCACACGGGAGAGCCGAGCGGCGACACCTGGGGCGAGGAGGCTTTCGATCTGGTCTTTTTGACCCGCAAGATGATCCTCGCCCCCTCGCCTGAGACCGGGGAGAAATTTGCGCGCAAGGCCCTCGATGTGCTCGAGCCGGGCGGGGCGGCGGTCTTCTGGGAGGCCATCCACCCCGACCAGGGGCCCAGCCCGCTCGCGCTCGCCCTCGAGACGGTCTTCGACCTGGGGATGAGCCCCTCGGCACCACTGAAGACACGCGCGACCTTCGAGCACACGTTGAGCGATATTGGCTTCGACCGCGTGGAGTTCGTCGACTGCATGGGCGGCTCGACCACCTTCGCGGTGGCTTATAAATAGCCTCATGTCGAGTCATTGCTTATCGAGGAGCCGTTGGTTTCGTTGGGACTGGTTGCGAGCACGTAGACGTTCTTGGTTCTTGCCGGCCGGGAGCAGTCGCTCGAGGCGGATCGTCCGCGTGGCTGCACTCAACGGGCCGGCGTGCGCAGCAGGCGCTGGTGTTGGACGAGCGCGTAGACGGCCAGGCCGGTGACCAGGGCGCCGACGAGGACGTGGTTCCACATGGCCCAGCCGATATCCCAGAAACCCAATAAAAACGGCGCGAGGAAGACCCAGATGCCCAGCACGAGGTTGGTCCACTCCTGCCAGCGGCCGGGGCGCAGCAGCGCGAAGAGCGCGACCACAGCGATTGCCAGTCCGGCCAAATAATGATTCCACGCAGCGGTGGCGTTCAGGGCGTCGACGGCAAATCTGGGCGCAAACACCAACCAGAGGCCAGCGAGTAGGTTGACCCAATCGGGCCAGTTATGCAGGCCGTGGGTATGCCAGCGCGGGTCCGCTTCCCGTCGTTGCTCGATGGTGCGTCCTTGATTGTCTGTGCGAGGCTCAAATTTGTCGGTCGCCATGGTAGACCTCCCCGGTGCGCGTAACCTCTCGAGACGCGATCGATGCGACGCCCGCTCCGATCCCATCGCTACTGTCCAAAATCTAGCGGCGCAGGCCCGGACTACAACCCCTCGCCGGCTCCCGAGGATCGGCGGCATCTTCGAGCTTCGCTTGACTTGTCGACTCAGCCGCCGAGGTTTGTGGCTCGACGATCTGCGCCTGTCGCGCCTAATATATGCGATGGATACGTCCATTGAATGGCAGGGAATTCGAGGCAAAAAGGTATGGCCGCAAAACAATTCATAGTGACGCTGGTGGGACTCGCGGTGCTCCAAATGGCCGGGATGGCTTGCCGCAGCACGCCGTATCAGTTGCCCGAGCCGCCCCCGGAGGCCGAACAACAAGACACCGACCAGGACTCCGAGCGCCAGCGAAACCCCGATATGGAGGCTCGCGCAGCGCTGCTCGAGCTCTATGAAATGCTCGCCGAGGAGCGCTTCGAGGCGACCGAGGATCGGTTGAGCCAGCAGACGCGTGACTTTTTGGCCTACGGCAATGAACGAGGCGATGCCTCGGACGCGCTGTCGGCCGGCCAGATCACGCTGCCCGATGGGAGCAGCTATCGCTTCGATCCCGTCGAGCTACTGATTGCCGATGACATCGCGCGCCTCGAAGACTCCCGAGAAGGTGCCGAGGACCATGAGACCGCGCGCCGCCGCGTGCTCTATGTCATCGACTCCAACGGTCAGTCCCACCGGGTCGTCATGATTCGCGAGGGAGGTCAATGGGTGCTGCACAAGACATCAGTCAATCCACAAAATGAGTCGTAACCATGAGCAGTCCCGCTTCCGAAGACGCCGAGACGGTCCAATCGGCGCGCCCCTCCCAAAAGTTGGTCTATCCGCGACCCAGCGATCACCGGCTTATCTACAATCCCCTGATTCGGCCGAGCGGCTCTTCCCGCTACGAGATTCGCGGCCAACGCGAGGATAAGTCGGTGATCGCCTGGGGTTTTTGGGGCGGGCTCCTCGTGGTGGCAGTTGTCTTACTGTTATTGGCCAGCGCCCAGAACTTCTACGATATGATCGATATCATCTGGGCAGTCGGGGCGCTGGCGCTGGGATTGCTGATGTACCGCTACGGCAAGCGATCGTCGCTGCGCGAAGATGTGCTCTGTGAGATCGATATCGCCCGTCAGACCATCGCCTGGCCGACCGATACGAGCGACGACGCCGAGTTGGCCCTCGGATTCGACGACCTCACCGAGATCGTCTTCGGGATGACCGATTACCCGGTCTCCGAGAGTCATAAGGACGTGCGCGTCCACGCATTTACGTTGTTGGTGCGTGATACCGACGATCGCCTCATTCCCGTGGTCGAGGCGACGCCGAATAAAGGCGAGGCGCATACGATCGCGCGGATTTTGAGTAACGAGATCGGCTTGAGTATCAGCTACGTCGGGAAGGGCTTCGAGTGAACGGCACGGCAGCGAGATCAGCGCCATCCGGGGATCCTCCGAGCTTGACGCATAATGAGGGGGATGGGTATAGACGGTTGCGATTTGGCCTAACCGCCCAACCTAAACCCCCTAACGAGTAAATTCGCATGAACATCCACGAGTATCAGGCGAAGCAGGTTCTCAAAGACTACGGCGTCAAGGTGCCCCAAGGGCACGCAGCGTTTACCGTGGACGAGGCGGTTGATGCCGCTAAAGACCTCGGTGGACAGCTGTGGGTCGTCAAGGCGCAGATTCACGCCGGCGGCCGCGGAAAAGCCGGCGGCGTCAAGCTCGCCAAGAGCATCGACGAGGTGCGCGAGCACGCCGACGACATCCTCGGAAAGACGCTGGTGACCCACCAGACCGGCCCCGACGGCCAGAAGGTGCGCCGGCTGTATATCGAGCAGGGCGTCGACATCGCCAGCGAGCTTTATCTCGCGGCGGTCATCGACCGCGCCAGCGGCGGCGTCGTGATCATGGGCTCGACCGAAGGCGGCGTCGACATCGAGCAGGTCGCCGAGGAGACCCCGGAGAAGATCCACAAGGTCTACGTCGACCCCCAGGTTGGCTTTGCCGACTACCAGGGCCGTCAGTTGGCCTTCAAACTCGGCCTCGAGGGCAAGAGCGTCTTTGCCGCGGTCAAGTTGATGAAGGGGCTGTACGCGGCCTTCGTCGAGAAGGACTCCAGCCTGGCCGAGATCAACCCGCTGGTCGTCACCAGCGACGGCGACATCATCGCGCTCGACGCGAAGATGAACTTCGACGACAACGCGCTGTTTCGCCACTCGGACATCAAAGAACTCCGCGATGAGGCCGAAGAAGACGAGGCCGAGCTCGAGGCCAAGCAGCACGGCTTGAGCTACGTCAACCTCGACGGCAATATCGGCTGCATGGTCAACGGCGCCGGCCTGGCGATGGCTACCATGGACATCATCAAGCATTACGGGGGCGACCCGGCCAACTTCCTGGACGTGGGCGGCGGAGCCGACACCAAGACGGTCACCGAGGCCTTCAAGATCATCACCAGCGACCCGCGCGTGGAGGCGATCTTCATCAATATCTTCGGCGGCATCATGAAGTGCGACGTCATCGCCAACGGCGTGATCGGCGCGGTCAAAGAGGTCGGCCTGGATGTGCCCCTTGTGGTGCGTCTGGCCGGCACCAACGAAGAGGCCGGCAAGCAGATCCTCGAGGACAGCGACCTCAATATCATCGCCGCCAGCTCGATGGCCGATGGTGCCGAAAAGGTCATCGCAGCGATTCAATAACGCATTTGCGTAGCGGGGCCTTGGCCCCTGCGGAGCCAGCGTCCGTCCAACCCCCAAGGCTTGCCTTGGGGGTTGGCCGTCGCCGACCAGCAACGACGTTCAAAACTTTGATTGAAGGTATAAGACCATGAGCATCCTCGTAGACGAAAATACCCGTCTCATCGTCCAGGGCATCACCGGCTCGGCCGGTGAATTTCACGCTCGCAAGATGATCGAATACGGCACCAACGTCGTCGGCGGCGTCACGCCCGGCAAGGGCGGCCAGGAAGCGGCCGGCGTGCCGGTCTTCGACACCGTCGAAGAAGCCATCGAGCAAACCGGCGCCAACGCCAGCGTCGTGTACGTGCCGCCGGCCTTTGCAGCCGACGCGCTGCTCGAGGCGGCCGACGCCGAAATGCCCCTGATCATCGCGATCACCGAGGGCATTCCGGTCCAGGACATGATCACGGCGACGCGCTTTTGCGATAGCCGCGGCGTGCGGCTCATCGGGCCGAACTGCCCGGGCGTCATCACTCCCGGCAAGTGCAAGATCGGCATCATGCCCGGCCACATCCACAAGCCGGGCAACGTCGGCGTCGTCAGCCGCTCGGGCACGCTGACCTACGAAGCGGTCGGCCAGCTCAGCGCGCTGGACATCGGCCAGTCGAGCTGCGTGGGCATCGGCGGCGACCCGATCAACGGCACCAACTTCATCGACGTGCTCGAACTTTTCGAGCAGGACGATGACACCGAGGCGGTCATCATGATCGGCGAGATCGGTGGCACCGCCGAGCAGGAAGCTGCTGCTTGGATCGCAGATAATATGAGCAAACCGGTCGTCGGTTTCGTCGCAGGCGCCACCGCCCCCAAGGGCAAGCGCATGGGACACGCCGGTGCGATCATCTCCGGCGGAGGTGGCACCGCCGCCGAGAAGAACGCCGCGATGGAAGAGGCGGGTATCGCCGTCGCTCAAACGCCGGCTGAGATGGGTAGTACGTTGGCTGAGATTTATAAGGGGTGAAGCGGATGAGACGGAGGTTCCTTGGCGTTACGCAAAGGCCCCTCCGGTTTCGCTGCGCTCAACCACCTCCCCACGGCTCAACGCCGTGGGGAGGAGTATTTTAGATTACACGCAAATCCTTTGATTATTGGAGAGAATACCATGGCTGTTGAAACGACTCTGAGCATTTTGAAGCCCGACGCACTCGAGAAGAACGCCATCGGCGATATCATCGGCCGATTCGAAGAAGAGGGCCTGACCCCGGTCGGCCTTCGCATGGTCCATCTGTCGCAGCGCGAAGCCGAGCAATTCTACGCGGTGCACAGCGAGCGGCCGTTCTTCGGCGAGCTCACCGAATTCATGACCCGCGGCCCGGTGGTCGTCATGGCCCTTCGCGGCGAGGACGCCATCGCGCGTAACCGCGAGATTATGGGAGCGACCAATCCCGACGAGGCCGACGAGGGCACCATCCGCGCCGACCTCGCCACGAGCATCGGCGAGAACACCGTGCACGGCTCCGATTCGCCGGAGAACGCAGAAATTGAAGTCAACTTCTTCTTCAGCGGTACGCAGTTGTTTGACCGCTGAAGCTAACCATCGGTGCCAGGCCATCTTGGCCTGGTTCTCCAGGGCAGGGATGCCTTGGCACCGATGGTGTTTTTGTGGAAGGTTAGTCGCTCGCCAAGCGTTTGTGGGGGCGTAGACTTTGCCAAAACCCCCGACAATATTATGAGCACTGAACCGATCAAAACCGAGCCGGAAGAACCGGGCCCCAATAAGCACGTCCAGGAGGCCATCGCGCATCTCGCCAAGCTCGAGGCCGGCGAGAGCGACGATCCCATCGATCTGATGGACTTCTCCTTGGAAGAGCTGCAGGATTTCGTCACCGACGGACTCCAGGAGCGCAGCTTTCGCGCCGACCAACTCTTCGAGTGGATGTATTGCCATCTCGCGGCGAACTTCGACGAGATGACCAATCTCTCCAAGGACTTCCGGGCGCAGCTCGACAAGATTGCGCGCATCGCCCCGGTCAAATACGAGGGCGCCCACCCCACTGGCGACGGGACCACCAAGCTGATGTTTCGCTGCGATGACGACGCCGTCATCGAGACGGTGCTCATTCCAGCGGATGGCCGAAATACACTCTGCATCTCCAGCCAGGTCGGCTGCGCGATGGGGTGTACCTTTTGCTTTACCGCGAAGATGGGCCTCAAGCGCCAGCTTTCCACCGCTGAAATCGTCGCCCAGGTCGTGCTCGCGCGCCAGTTGATGACCGAGAAGCACGGTCACGTCGGCAATATCGTATTCATGGGCATGGGTGAGCCGCTGCACAACTACGATAACGTGGTGCGCGCGATTCATATCCTGACCAACCAGATCGGATTGGATTTCTCGCGGCGCAGAGTCACATTGTCGACCTCCGGCCTGGTGCCGCAGCTCGAGAAGTTCGGCCGCGACACCGACGTGCAGCTCGCCGTCAGCCTCAACGGCACCACCGACGAGCAGCGCAGCAAGCTGATGCCGGTCAACGACCGCTGGGGCATCGACGAATTGCTCGAGTGTCTGAGGAATTATCCGCTCGAGAATCGTCAGCGCATCACCTTCGAATATATCCTGATCAAGGGAATTACCGACCGATTGGAGGACGCCGACCGGCTGGCAAAGCTGGTCGATGACATCCCCTGCAAGGTCAATATCATCCCCTTTAATCCGCACCCCGAGACGCCCTTCGAGACGCCCTCGGAAGCACGCATCGACGCGTTCCAAGAAGCGCTCATCGGCCACGGTGTCCACGTGCTTCGACGCAGGACGCGCGGCCGCGAAGAGATGGCCGCCTGTGGTCAACTCGGACAGCCGGGCGAGGGCAAGTTGCCGGCTCACCTTCGCAAGCGCCTCGAGAAGTTTCAAAGCGAAGCCAAACAGGCTTGAGAGATACGCAGTACTCAATCAGACGTGCCACGAGATTCCAATGAGTTTGCTGGTAGTAGGATCGGTCGCATTCGACACCGTCGAGACCCCTTTTGGTAAGGTCGAGGAAGCGCTGGGAGGTTCAGCGCTATATTTCTCGACCTCGGCGAGTTATTTCACCGACGTCAACCTCGTCGCAGTCGTCGGCGAGGATTTTCCCGACGAGACCGTCGACTTCCTCGCTTCGCGCGGGGTCGATCTGGACGGGCTCAACCACACCGATGGGGAGACCTTTCGCTGGAAGGGAAAGTACGGCTACGACCTCAACGAGGCGATCACGCTCGATACGCAGCTGAACGTCTTTGGCGACTTCCACCCGCAGTTGCCCGAGTCGTATAAGAGCGCGAGCCACGTCTTTTTGGCCAATATCGACCCCGAGTTGCAGCTCGAGGTCCTCGACCAAGTCGAAGACCCGGAGTTTGTGGCGCTGGACACGATGAACTTCTGGATCGAGGGCAAGCGCGACGCGCTCGTCGAGGTGCTCGCACGCGTCGATATGGCGGTCTTCAACGAGACCGAGGCGCGCCAGTTGGCCGGTGAGGCCAATATCGTCAAAGCCGCACAGTCCATCCTGGAGATGGGCCCGAGCTTCATCGCCGTCAAACGCGGCGAGTACGGCGCGCTGCTATTCACCGAGCGCGACACATTCTTCGCGCCCGCCTATCCGCTCGAGTCGGTCTTCGACCCCACCGGCGCGGGTGACACTTTCGCCGGCGGCCTGCTTGGCTATATCGCCGAGAACGGCCACACGGATATGCAGAACCTGCGTCAGGCGATGGTCGTGGGCAGCGTCATGGCCAGCTTCTGCGTCGAGGAGTTCAGCCTCGACGGGCTTCGCGAGCGCGACTCCAAGGAGATTATTTCGCGGTTCTCGAAGTTCGAGAAGTTGGTCAGCTTCGAGCCCTTAGAAGAGTTGTGAGGCAGGGGTTCAGGGGTCCGGGGGGCCTGGGGTCCAGGGAAAGCGAAACTGCAGGGAAGCAGGCGTTGGGGAGCAGGGTTTTGGGAAGTGAGTTTTGTATCGAGTTAGATTCTGGGTAGAATGACCGTGTCATCGGTCGATAAGGCGCAGGGCCGATAGAGCCCTGCGCTTTTTATTTTGTCTTAAATACGTTTGTTTCAGGAGTTTTGATGAAGACCCAGCGCCGCATCTTTTTGGCTCTTTTCGCCGCCGCATTGCTCGTTTTCGGATCTGCCTGTGGCGGTGACGCCGACGAGACCAACAACGCGGCTACCGCAAATAACGCCTCGGACGCAGGCAATAATGGTGAGTCCGACGTCGAGGAGGCCGACGTCCCGCAGGATTTCGAGTACGAGTCCGAGTATGACCTGCGCGTCACCGAGTTCTATTTCAAAGCAGGCACGCCGGGCTCGGACCTGAATAATCTGCTGCGGACGAACCTCGAAGATCAGTACGAGAAGTACCCGGTCGTCGTGCTCATGCACTTCAAGGATATCGACCCCGAGGCGGGCACGTTCTCGCTGCGCGGCGGCGCCGGCTTGAAGGCCGACCTCGACTGCGACCCGGAGGTCGTCACCGGCGGCGAGTGTGAGTATAAGTGGGACCCTCAAAGCCCGGAGACTTATACCGAGGACGCGCCGTTCGACTCCGCGACTGGTGAGTTGACCGGCTCGTTGCCCACGCTCGATTTCATCGCCACCTTCGAGCTCGACGACGGCGTCGAAAAGGCGGTCATCCCGATCAAAGACATCGAACTCGACGGCGCGCTCCTGCCGTTCTCCTACACGAACGCCGACGACGAAGTCGTGACCGAGGTCCAGATGGAAGAAGCGCAGTTGAGCGGCCATATTACCCAGGAGGACGCCGAGAATACCGCCATCGAGATCCAGGGCTCGGTGGTAACTCTCGATGCACTTCTGGATACCGGCGAGATGAACCTGGATCTCGACGAAGACGGGACGAACGACGCGTGGGCGCTCGAGGGTGTGTTTACGGCGAATGAGACGATTGTGGTGGAGTAGGGGCTACTGCACCGGGCACTGCCGCCCGACGTAATTATAGAAATCAGCACACTCATCGAGCCGATCAGCAATCCCGTCGCGATCGCGATCGCTCCAGCAGACGTCGCCCACGCCGTCTCCGGTCGAGTCGAGCTGGTCTGCGTTGGGCAGGAGCGGGCAGTTGTCCCACATGTCCGGGACGCCGTCGCCGTCGGTATCGTCGATGCAGGCGTCGCCGACTCCATTTAAGTTGGAGTCGAGTTGCGCTGGGTTGGGCGCCTGAGGGCAGTTGTCGTGGGCGTCCAAGACGTCGTCGCCGTCGAAGTCCTCGGCGCAGGCCTCCCCCGGCAAATCGGCGCGGGCGTCGGCTACCAGCGGGCAGCTATCGCAGAGATCGCCGATGCCGTCGCCGTCGCCGTCGGATTGGAAGGGGTTGGAGGTGTCCGGGCAATTGTCGCGTGCGTCCGGGATGCCGTCGCCGTCGCGGTCCCCGTCGCATGCATCGCCGACGCCGTTTCCATCGAGGTCGAGGTTCCAGGGATCGGAGACGTCCGGACATAGGTCGCAGGCGTCGCCGACGCCGTCCGAGTCGGTGTCCGACTGATCGGGGTTGGGCGTGCGCGGGCAATTATCGACAGAGTCATCAAAACCGTCGCCGTCAGTGTCGACTTCGCAATCTTCCGCGGAGGAGCCGAGCTGCCACATCAGACAGTTGTCGCTTGCGTCCGGGATGCCGTCGCCGTCGGAGTCGGGCTCACCGGCCACCTGGCAGGCATCGCCGCGACCATCCGCGTCCGAGTCACGCTGGCTCGGATTGTAGACATAAGGACAGTTATCAACTCCGGGAGGCACGTCGTCGCCGTCGAAGTCATCGGCGCATGCAACGCCCAGTGAGGAGTCCGGCGCGAGCTCCTGGTCGGGGTTGGCGACGAGAAGGCAATTGTCGCAGGCGTCGCCGACGCCGTCGCCGTCGATATCATTTTGTGAGGGGTTAGCCCGCCAGGGGCAGTTGTCCTGGTCGTCGACGATGCCGTCGCCATCGCGGTCGCCATCTTGTTGTGTCTCGCAGCTATTTCCGATGCCGTCGCCGTCGTCGTCGAGTTGGGCGGCGTCGCGGTCGAAGGGGCAGTTGTCCGAGCGGTCCGGGATGCCGTCGCCGTCGGTATCCTGGCGCCAGAAGTGGTCCTGACAGGCATCGCCGACGCCGTCCTGGTTGAGATCGAGCTGCAGGGGATTGATCACGACCGGGCAATTGTCGATGAGGTCGGGGATGCCGTCACCGTCGCGATCGTCAGTGTCGCCGCAGCCCTCGGCGCTCTGGGCCGCTACTGTAGGGCAGGGATCGCAGGCGTCCCCGATGCCGTCGCCGTCCGCGTCGGCGATGCCCCCGCGCGGATCGGTCGGGCAGGGGTCGATCACGTCCGCCCAGCCGTCGCCGTCGAAGTCTGGAGAGCCGCCGCGCTCGCAGGCGTCTCCCTTGCCGTTGGCGTTGCGGTCAATTTGGTCGGCGTTGGGCGTCAATGGGCAGTTGTCGCAAAGATCGCCAAAGCCGTCGCCATCAGTGTCTATCTGGAGTTCTTGGGCAACCGTCGGGCAAAGATCGCGCACGTCCGGTACGCCATCTTCGTCCCAATCGCTTGTGTCGGTGCAGCCGAGCGGGGCGCCCGACGCGCTCACACTCTGGTCCGGGTTGGGGATGCGCCGACAGATATCGCAGACATCGCCGACGCCGTCGTCGTCGACGTCGCCTTGGTCGGCATTGGCGACCATCGGGCAGTTGTCACAAACGTCGCCGATACCGTCGCCGTCGCCGTCCATTTGGTCTGGGTTGGGCTCGAAGCGGCAGTTATCGCGAATGTCGGGGACGCCGTCGTTGTCTTGGTCGGGTCCGGTAAATACGTCCTCGTCGGGCGATGCATCACCCGAGTCGACCGACACGTCGGGGCCAACCTCGGCCGCGTCGGCCGCGTCGGCGTCTTCGCCGCCGCCACCGGCGGTGAGCAGGCATCGCCCCGCCACGCAGCGCTGGCGTGATCGACACTCGTCGTCGCTCTGGCAGGTGGCCGCCGAATCGTCGTCATCCACACCGGGATCGGGCGAGCATCCGGCGGCGATGACGAGCAAAAGCACCGCGATGAGAAAGAACCAGGATGACTTCATTTAGACACTGCAGTGGTATGAGAGACCAACCGCAACAATATTAGCTATTTAGGCCGGCTATGTCAGGTACGTCGGAGAATACGTTGCGGCTTGGTCCGAGCAGTACTAGAATACTGCCAGTTCTGGAATTCTCCTCGGGTAGCGTGGGCTTCCCTGAATGCACATCAATCGACAACTCGGTGAGTTCGTCCTGCTTCGACGGTTGGCCGTGGGCGGGCAGTCGGAAGTTTTCCTCGCGATGAAGGAGGGGCCGGATCATTTTACCCGGCCCGTCGTCATCAAGGCGCTGCCGACCAAATACCGCCACGACCCCAAATTCGTCGAGCTATTCTACCGCGAGGCGTTTTTATCGGCGCGATTCAGCCATCCCAACGTCATCACGGTGCATGACGCGCGTATCTTGCGCGGCGAGCACTGTATGATCATGGATTTCGTCAACGGGCAGACCGTCGCCGATATCGCCCAGCGCGGCCACCAAAACGGCCAGCCTCCCACCCTCAACCAGACCGTCCAGATCATCGCCGACGCGTGCGACGGGCTGCACTATACCCACGAGTTTCGAGACCTCGACGACACCGCATACTCGGTGGTTCACCGGGACGTGAGCCCTCAGAACCTGATGGTGACCTATCAGGGCGTGACCAAAGTCTTCGACTTCGGGATCGCCAAGATCCAGGAAAAAGGCGCCGATCACGACACGCTCGCCGGCGGGAAATATGCCTATATGAGCCCGGAGCAATGCCTCGACGAGGCGGTCGACGCGCGCTCGGACATCTTTAGCTTGGGGATTATCCTATACGAACTGACCGCCGGGCGTCGGCTGTTTCGGCGCGGCTCCAAGGAGGAGGTCATCGCGGCGGTCACCGAGGAGCCGATCGATGCGCCGACGCAATTCGACGACGAATACCCGCCACTTCTGGAGGAGATCGTGCTCAAGGCGCTCGAGCGGGACCCGACCCAGCGGTACCAATCTGCCGCCGAGATGCGCGACGAGCTCCTCCAATTCCTGACCACACGCTCCGATGGGCGGGTCCGCCACCAGCTTGGAAGCTACGTCTCTGAACTCTTCACCGAAGAGCGCGCTGACATCGCGCAGACGGTCCAGCGCGCCTCCAAGGGCGAACTCGACCCCAAGCCGATTGGGAATATCGCCCTCGAAAAGCTCGGCCACGCCGACGCCGAGCTCGACGCCGAAGAGCTCGAGGTCCCGATGCCCGAGCCGGAGCAGGACGCCAATTTGGCCGCCGAGTTGGTCAACGACGGCGGCTCGCCGCTCCAGGAGACCGCCGAGGTCGACCGCTCGAAGATGATCGACGCGCGCAAGAAAAATCGGCGGCTCGCCGACGAGGTCCACCGACTGCAACGCCGCCAAAATATCCTCGTGGCCCTGCTGGGCATCGTCGCACTCCTGGCCGCCGGCCTGGCGATGTACCACCACCTCGAAAAAAACCAACAGACAGCCGAGCCGATTGAAATCGGGAACAGCAGCGAGTGAGAGAGTAAGAAAGTGAGAGAGTAAGATAAAAAAGGCCGACCGAGCGTGCGCGCTCAGTCGGCCTTTTCGTTTTCTAACTTTCTCACTCTCTAACTTTCTCACTTTCTGCAGTTAAAGAGCGTTGCGTACTGCGTCGGCGAAGTGGTCGACCGCGGCAGACAACCCTTCGGGTTTGGAGCCGCCGGCTTGAGCGAGGGTGGGGCGTCCGCCGCCGCGGCCGTCGACGTGCTCGGCGGCTGCGTTGACGAGGTCGCCGGCCTTTAGGCCGCGGTTTTTGAACGCCGGCTCGGTGACCACACATACCAGCGCGGCTTTGCCGTCGAGTTCGCTGGCCAGCAGCACCACGCCCTCGTCGAGCTGGTCGCGCAACTTGTCGGCGTATTGGAGCATCTGGTCGCGCGTCTCGACGCCGATCTTGCTGGCGATGACCTTGACGCCGTCGACGTCGACGGCGTCGGAGATCAGGTCGCTGGACTCGGTCTGGGCGAGCTTTTGCGACAGACGGTCGACCTGGCGCTCGAGGTCGGACTTCTCGTCGAGCAGCGACTGGGCGCGCTTGAGCAGATCGTGGGTGTCGGTCTTGAGCATCGTCGCCACCTCGGAGAGCGTGTCGGCGTCCTTGCGGAAGCTCTCGTAGGCGGTCTGCTCGGTGACCGCCTCGATGCGGCGGATGCCGGCGGCGACGCCGGACTCGCTGGTGATGCGAAAGAGGTTGATGTCGCCGGTATTGTTGACGTGGGTGCCGCCGCATAGCTCGACGGACTCGCCGGGAATCTCGACGACGCGTACGGTGTCGCCGTATTTCTCCCCGAAGATCGCCATGGCTCCCATCTGATCGACGGCGCGCTCGCGGGAGACGTCCACGTGAGGCTTGACCTCGAGGCCTTCCCTGATGATCTGGTTGACCCGCTCCTCGACCGCGGCGACCTGCTCGTCGGTCAGCGGCTCGCCGTGGCTGAAGTCGAAGCGCAGCCGATTCGGCGAGACCAATGAGCCCGACTGGAAGATCGAGTCGGACACGATGTCGCGAAGTGCGGCGTGCAGCAGGTGCGTGGCGGTGTGGTTGGCCATCGTCTGACGGCGCAGCGACGGGTCGACCGAGGCGACAAATTCGCCTTTGAGCGACTCTCGCGCGATGGTGCCTTTTTCGCGCTCGGTGACGTGCACGATGCCAATGGGCGAGCGCTGGGTGTCGACCACCCGAAAGACGACACTATCGTCGGCCGCGCGAATGCTCCCCCGGTCGCCGACCTGGCCGCCCGATTCGGCGTAAAACGGCGTGCGGGTCAGCAGGACCTGGAAGCGGTCTTCGTCGATGGGACGAAAGCGCGTGATCGAGGCGGCGGCCTCGAGCTTGTCGTAGCCGACAAATTCGCTGTCCTCTTCCTCGTAGACCGTGATCCAGTCGCCGACTCCGGCGGCGTCGGCGTGTACGTCTTTGCCGCGCGAGGCCTCCTGGTGCTCGGCCCAGAGTCGCTCGTAGGACTGCCAGTCGATGGAGAGGCTCTTCTCTTCGGCCATCAACTCGGTCAAATCCGGTGGAAACCCGTAGGTCGCGTGCAGCTGGAAGACCTCTTGGCCGCTGAGCTCGTCGCGATCCTCGGCCTGGGCGTTCTCGGCGGCTTGCTCGAAGAGCTCGATGCCGCGGTCGATATTGCGGAAGAAGCGCTCCTCTTCGAGACGCATCAGCTCGGCGGCCTCTTGGCCGGTGGCTTCGAGCTCCGGATAAATATCGGAGTAATTCTCGACGACCGCCTGCGAGACTTTGTGCAAGAACGGCTCGGTGAGCCCGAGCTCGCGCCCGTAGCGCACCGCGCGGCGCAAGATGCGTCGGAGCACGTAGCCGCGGCCCTCATTGGCGAATTTCGCGCCGTCGCATACCGCAAAGGTCACCGTGCGCACGTGGTCTGCGATGACCGCGAAGTTGGTGAAGTCGTCGCGGGCGTAGAAAGCATCCCAATCGGCGACCTCGTCGCCCATGAGCTCCAGGGTCGCCTCGAAGATGGGCGTGAATAGCTCGGTCTGGAAGACGTTGTCGCGGCCGGCCTTGATCATGGCCACCCGGTCCAGGCCCATGCCGGTGTCGACGCTCTTCATCGGCAGCGGATTGAGCGCGCCGGTCTCGTCGCGGTTGAACTCCATGAAGACCAAGTTCCAGATCTCGACGATACGCTCCTCGTCGTAGCCCACGTCGAAGGTCAACTCGCCATGTTCCGGGTGATGGTCGTAGTGGATCTCGGTGCAGGGCCCGCAGGGTCCGGTGGGGCCCATCGACCAGAAGTTCTCCTCGTTGCCTTCCTCGATATCGCCCAGCTTGAGCACGCGCTCTTCGGGCAGGCCGATCTGGTCGGTCCAGATATCGTAGGACTCGTCGTCATCCTTATAGGTGGTCACATAGAGGCGGTCTTCGTCGAGCTCGAGCACGTTGAGCACGTAATCCCACGCCCACTCGATGGCCTTTTCTTTGTAGTAATCGCCAAACGACCAGTTGCCGAGCATCTCGAAGAAGGTCAGGTGGCGTCCGTCCTTGCCGACCTCGTCGAGGTCGTTGTGCTTTCCGCCGGCGCGGATGCACTTCTGGACGCTGGTGGCGCGTTGGTAGTCGCGATTCTCGTTGCCGAGCAGCACGTCCTTGAATTGGTTCATGCCCGCGTTGGTGAACAGCAGCGTCGGGTCGCCCTCGGGCACCACCGGCGCGCTGTTGACCACTCGGTGGTCACGCTCTTCGAAATACTTCAGATAGCTGTCGCGGATGTCGTGTGGATTCATGATTGGCGCAACGAATCTAGGTTGGGAGTTGAACCGCCGGTGGCGGATATAAAGGTGACGGTGAAGCTATTAGCAACTGTGTACGTGCGGCGCAACACGTGACGGTTACGGGGGATCACAACAGCCAGGTGGTTGGGGGAATTTCGCAGAGGTGGTGGTCTGATAATACCTAAAGCATTACTTTAGGTGTATGTCCGGCAAAAACTTAAAGGAAATTCTTGACCAACCCCTCATTTGCCCTCAGCCTAAAACTCGTTCTGGCCGCTATATATCTGAATGATTCGCGTGAAATTGGGACTGGCTGAATGAAGATCATGTTGGAAATTCTCGAAGACGCCTCGCAGCTTCTGGCCGCCCTGGACAGCATCGAGGAGCTGCGACCGGAGACGCGTGAGCGTCTTAAAGTATTACTCGAGGGGTTGTGCGGGGAGTCGACTCGACTCCTTCGCAGTGAGCAGCCCGAGGCGCACCGCGAGCCCGGTGATGGTGCGCCTATTGACGGCGAGCGCTTCGAGCGACGGTGCAGGGAGTGGCTCCTGCAGCGGTCGCTCGAGGCGCTCGCCGCGTGTGAGTACGAGCAAGCACGCGACTATCTCGAGGAGGGCGCCCAAGCCTTCCCGAGAGACCCCGAGTTCATGAATCATCTCGGCCTGGTTCATTGGGAACTCGGTGATTTCGAGCAGGCGGCCGAGAGTTACGAGGTGGCGATGGGCGCCGCGTTTCCCAGCGCCGCCGACGGCGAGATCGATTGGCGAGAGCCGGAGAACTTGGCCTATCTGCGTGCGATGGAGGGCCGGGCGCTTTGCCTCTGTCAGCTCGAGCGCCGCAAAGAGGCGCTCGAGTTATTCGACGCGCTCGCCAATATGAACGTGGTCGAGTACGACGGCTGTCGTTATATGGCCGCCGAGATCCGCCACATGCTCGGTGACCTCGAAGGCGCCATCGAAGACTATCGCCTCGGGCCGGTCGAGCCGGCCACGCTCTATAATCTGGGGCTGGCCCAATTCCAACTCGACGAGACCGAGGCCGCCGCCCGCACCTTCATCCGGGCGTTCGTCTCCAACATTCATGTGGCCAATCTTCTGGGCGGCCGCCGCGCCTGCCTCGACAGCTGCGTGCCCGGCTACCTGGGCAGCCGCGAATACGCCCAGGACTTCCTGCGCGCCTGCCAGCCCCTCTGGTCGGGCCAAGACGAAGCGGTCGACTTCATGGAGACCTGCTTCGACCACCCCCTGGTACAATCTTTTCTGGAGCAATGCCTGCAAGACGGCGGCCCGTCGATCCTGGAGACCGACCCGATCGACAAAGGCCAGGCCAGCTGGCTGGACGCGATCACCGACGAGAAGAGCGTCGGCGGCCTCGCCGAGACCGTGACTGCAGAGAATAAGAAAGTCAGAGAGTGAGAGAGTAAGAAGGTCCTACCGGGCGCATCCGATCATCCGGGTGCCTTTGCGCAGTATCTAACTCTCTTACTCTCTCACTATCTAACTCTCTAAACCTGCTCAGTAGCTTCAACTGGCTCAGGGCGTGCAGATTTCGTAGGGTTTGGATCGGGCTCAGGAGCCGAGTTCACATGGTGAATGACCCGCTGCGGGAAGGGAATCTGAATGCCCGCCTCTTCGAGCGCCTCTTTGACCGCGGTGGTCAGGTCGCTCCTGGCTTGGACGAAGTCGGTTCGAATGACCCAGGCGCGGATGAGCAGGTTGACGCCGCTTTCGGCCAACAGATCGGTCAGCACCACCGGCGCGGGCTCGTCGAGCACCGCGGTGTGGTCGCGCATCACGCCTCGCAATACATCATGGGCCCGACTCAGGTCGGTCGAATAGGCGACCTGGACCGGAATCTCGATGCGGCGCACCCCGAATAACGTATAGTTGGTGATCGTGCTTTTGAGCAGCGTCTCATTGGGCAGGCGCACGACGAGGTTGTCGAAGGTGCGCACCTTGGTGCTCAATAGGTCGATGGCGATGATTGTCCCGAGCGTCTGATCGATCTGGACGGTGTCGTTGATGGAGAACGGCCGGTCGATGAGCAAAAAGAGCCCGGAGATGACGTTGGAGACGCTCGTCTGCGCTGCGAAGCCGATCGCGACGGTCAGCACGCCGGCTGCGGCCAGCAACCCGGTTAGCTTGACGCCCAGGTGGGTCAACGCGCCGAAGAGGGCCAAGAGCAGCAACGGATAGAAGATCAACTTGCCGGCGACCGCACCACCGTGCTCGTTGCCTTTTCGGCGCAAGAAGCGCTCGACACCCTTGGCGAGCAGACGTGAGAGCACGTAGCCGACCACGAATATCAGCAGGGCGATGATATAATTCTCCAGATTATCCCAGCTGAAGAACTGTGAAATCTTGGCGATGAGGCTATTGATGAGCTTCATAGATCAGAATCCGTACTCGAGTCCGGTCTTGCTGCGGTACGCGTAGGTGAAGAAGTGGCGCTTTTTGGGATCGACGTCGGTGCGCGCGCCGTTTAGGTCGACCAGCCCCGTGGCGTCGCTGACCGGGCATTTTAAGAAGTCGATCTCGGCCTCCTGAGCGCTCGACAGCCGCATGCTGACCTCATTGGTATGCGTGTGCCCGCCGGCCTGATAGAGCGAGACGTCCTGCGCGGGGATCATCACTTTACTGATGGTCAGCGGCTCGTCGGTCTTATTGCGCGCTCTCAGGTGGGTATAGGCGACCAACTCGCGTCGTGTCGCGCTCGCTGGCCGGCTGTCTTCGACGGCGTGGCAGGTTGTCTGAGAGCCCGGTGTCCGTGGAAGCGCGTCGAGTTCCTCGATGGCCTCGACGGAGGTCGAATTGGGCGCACGGATCGACGTGCAGATGGTGCCGGCGTCGACCGGCCCGTATAGCGCCTTGGAGACGCCGGGAGGCACGAGCTCATCGACGCGCTTCATGCTCTGCTGGGTGCCTACGCCCACCTGGAGGTGCAGCGGCAGTCGCATCACGCACCGCACCGTGGAGCCGGCCGGGCCCAGAAGCGGTGTTTCGGGAAAGACCAGCAGCGGCATGGGCCCCAGCGTCGGAACAAAGCGCAACAGGTCGTCCGTTTCAGACACGCCGACGAGCCGCGCGTTGGCCGGATCATCTCCGAGTTGATAGCGCAGAGTATGCTTGCCGAGTCTTTCGACAGACAGCATCCTGCCGCATACGTCGACGGTGACCCGCGCCTGGCCGGCGAGGTCGATGTCCCAGGGCCAAATAGTCATAATGTGTTGTCAGAGCGTCACAGGTGGGTTGGCGGCTAGTTTGTAAATGAGGTGCTCAATTTCTGCAATGGTGCGAAGAGTTTAGCTTTGTTAGAGAATCCACGCGCGAGAGACACAAACGCTTCACCGCAGCGACGATGAGATGAAACGCCGACTTCCCATAGCGATTGTGCTGTTGGTCCTCCTGGTGGGACTAGGCGCACTCCTATGGCAGTGCGAGGCCGGTGATGGGGCCGATACGAGCGAGAGCGAGTCTGATTCGGTCCGGAACGTCGCCAAAGTCGACGCACCACCGCTCATTCCCGCGCCCATCGACGTGCCCCACGACGGGCCGGGGCTGCGATTTGTCGACGCGGACGGAGTCTCACGTGCGGTCGACACCGTCGTGGGAGCGCCGGGCATGTGGCCACCGGTCGAGAAGCAGGTCGAGGCCCGTCGGGTGCTCCCGCTTCCAGAGATCGATGCTTCGACGTTGTGGGGCCAGACGGCGGGGAGTTATGAGGTCATCGCCCGCAGTCACGAGCGCTCACTGGGGTTTTGGGGCGATATCTCGCTCCAAAATCTAGCCGAGGCCGACGGGCGCGACGACGAACAAGCAGAGGTCGCGCTCGACCGCGCTTCGCCGCTTCGCGTGCGCGTCGTTGGCCCGGGCGACACGCCCGTCGAGGGCGCCGAGGTGCGCTTGTCGCGCGAATTGGTCGGCCTTGTCCACTTGAGCCACAGCACGGACGGGGAGGGCGGCGCCGAGTTTAGCGCCGTTCCGGGCGGCGATTATCGGCTTTCGGTGCGCGCACCGGGCTTCGTTCAACGGATTCGCCACCTCCTCCACACACATTCGGACGCCGCCATCGAGGTGCAGCTCGACCACGGGGCTACCGTCACGGGTCGCGTGGTCAATCAATCGGGGGCCGGCATCCCACGAGCGACCATCGAGGTCATTCCGGTCAGTCCTTTTGCTGATGACACAGCCGGAGATAGCGACGAGGAGTCCGTCGACCCGGGCTTCTTGTCGCAGATCGGCGTAGCCAGTCAGGTGACTACGGCTGATTCCAACGGCGCGTTCTCGGTCGCCGGCATCGAGGCCGGGGCCATTCGAGTGCGCGTCGACGCGGCGGGCTATGTGCCGGCGCTGTCCGATAGTGTGCGCGTGCGGCGCGGCTCGACCGTCGACGTCGGCACCGTCGAGCTTCGACCGGGCCAGAGCGTCGAGGCGCGGGTGGTCGACGAGGACGGGGAGCCGGTCCAGGGCGCCACCGTGCGCTGGAGCGCGCCGGACTCCGCTCTGGGCGATGCCGAGCTCAGTGACTCCGAGGGCCGCGCCACCCTCGACGGCGTCCCGGCGATGGCCAGTATTCGGGCCGAGCTCGACGAGTGGAGCTCCGCCGAGGTCACCCCCGGCCGGCCCGATGACTCGGGCACGATCGCCGTCGAGCTCGTGCTGCGCCGCCCCGAGCAACTCCCCGACCTCATGGTTCGCCTGCTCAGCGACGACCCGGACGTCACCTTTGACTCGGTGGTGCTCGTGGGCGAGGCCGACACGAACGCGACGAATCGAGGCCGCCAGCGCTGTGTGGGCGAGCGCGTCGACACCTTCGACTGGCGTTTTGCGCAATGCGCGCCGGGAGAGCTGACGCTCGAGGCGAGTACCGAGCAGTTCGGAACGGCGAGCTGGGAGGGCGACTTCGATGACACCACCGAGGTCACCATCGGCGCTCCGCTGGGCGTCGAGGCGACCTTCACCGGCTTGCGGGGCCCGCAATGGGATGGCAGCGGGCTGCGTTGGCGCTCGATGACCGGCCCCTGGCAGGAGGCCGACTTCGACACCGAAGCCTTCGACGGACGCACCTGGGCGCACAAGCTCTTCGACGGCCGCTATCAAGTCGAATTCGACAACCCCATCAGTGGCGCGGTCCGCGAGACCTTCGAGGTAGACGGAGGGCCGGTGGCCTTCGAGGTCGAGCTCACCGCCCGCCAGCAGGTCGATCTCTATGTCGTCGATGCGAACGGTTCCCCTGTTTCGGGTGCGCTCATGCAAGTCTGGCAGGGTGGACAGCGGGTTTTCGAGGCGACCAGCCGCGGTGCACAGCCCGTCCGGGTCGAGCTTCCAACCCCCTTCGACGGCGCGTTGGTCGCCTTCGACGGCCGTCTCGGCGAAGGCCGGGTGTCGGTCGAGCTGGCCGAAGACGGCGGGGCGGAGGCCGAATATGTCGCGCGATTGAACGACGACCTCTTCACGACCGAGCTGCCCGGCCGCATTCAGGAGGTCGGACAAATCGAGGACGTCCTCGGCGTGGAGCTCGTCCGTGACAATAACGCCTGGCTGATCGACCCGCTCAGCCAGGACTCGCCGGCCGTGCGCGCCGGCCTCGCGCGCGGCGACCGGCTCGTGTGGCTCCGCCAAGCCGACGACGGTTACATCGCGCTCGTCGAGCGTGGCCAGGAGCGGCGGCGGGTTCGGGTTCCGTCGGCCGAATAACGCTGCGCGCGACTTATTCGACCGTCTTGCCCGCGGCTTCGAGATAGACGGCATTCAGGTCGGGATACTCACCGCTCTCGAGCAGCGAATCGAGCTCTTGACGGCTCATATCACGACTGAGCTCGCCGTCGACCATGATCACGATGCGCGAGCAAAGGCGCTCGAGCATGTCGAGGATGTGGCTCGACAGCACGATCGCGCCGCCGTCGTCACAATACGACTCCAGCCACTTTCGGATGCGGAAGGTCGACTCGGGATCGAGACCCACGAAGGCCTCGTCGAGCAATAATAGCGGCGGCGAGCCGATCAGCGCCGCGCAGATCGCGATCTTCCGGGTCATGCCGCCCGAGTACTCCTTGACCACGCGGTGGCGCGCCTCTTGGAGCTCGGTGAGCTCGAGCAGGGCCTCGATCTCCTCGTCCTGCGCGCTCTTGTCGACCCCACGCACGTCCGCCACAAAGCGCAGGAACTCCTCGCCGGTCAGATAATCGTAGAGCTCGAGCTCCTGGGGCACGAAGCCGATCTCGGCGCGCGCCTCGACCGGCTGCTCGACCACGTCCACGTCCGCCACAGTAATGCTGCCCTCGTCGGGCGCCAGCACCCCCGCCACACAGCCCATCGTGGTCGACTTGCCCGCGCCGTTCGGCCCGATGAAGCCGACGAATTCGCCGGCGTTGACCGTCATCGAGAAGTCGTCGACGGCGACCAGGCGGCGGTAGCGCTTGGTGAGGTTTTGAATTTGGAGGCGGGGTGTTTGGGGCATGGTGGTTTGGTTACGGCTTAGGAGATCGATGTTCGAACGTTTCTAATACGGTGAAATGCCCACAAACCAAAACAACCTCCGCCACTAAAAGCGCCACCAACGACACATTCGCCACGGCCACCATCCCGATCGCCAACACCACGGGCACAAATAACTCGGCCACCCGTGAGCGGCCCCACAGCCGCCAGGCGGCGGTCATGGCGCCGTTGAGGGCCACGCAGGCGCCCACGGCGAGCGCGGCGAGGAGGGCGCCATCGAGCCAGGCGTCGTGGCGCAAGCCCTGGGCGAGCAGCACCAACAGGGCGTAGGGAACCGTCACCAGCAGGCACTCGCGCAGCGCGAAGAGGGCCGCGGCTGAGAGGTCGGCGCGCGGCGTCAGCGGCAAGAGGTTGTGATAATCCGGTCGGATGCGCGGCGTGGACAGCCGCACCCACGGGTTGATCAGGCTCGCCGCGGCGATGGCCGGCAGTGTGGCGACGAGCCAGGTGGGCAGGGCGGCCTCACTGAGCCGGAACACGGCGATGCCCGCCGCAAACCAGCCCAGCACATAGGTCCAACGGGCGAGCATATAGCGCCGGCTAAATTGGAGCGCGTAGGCGCGAAATACCGCCCGCGCCCGGGCCGGGAGCAAGCGCTCGCCGAACTTCGGGCGCTCGAATTCGCTAGTCTGGTGGCGGGCGGAGACCTCGAAGCCGACGAAATCCGCCTCTCGGAAGCGGGCGGCCATCGCCGGGAACGCCTCGACGAAATAGCGATAGGAGACGAAGATCGCGATGGCGAACGAGGCCCCGAGGATGCCCAGGCCGACGCCGAATGCGCGGGTGGTCTCGCCGGCGCGCAGGACTTCGCCCAGGGCGAGCTTGGCGAGCAAGATGACCAGCACGGAGACGGCCAGCGCGACGCCCGGCGAGTATAAGAAGACCTGGCCGGAGCCGCCGTAAATATCGCGACTCTTGTGTTTTTTCCGGCCTTTATCGCCCGGCGACCCGCCGGCGAGGGTATAGCCGGCGGCGAGTTGGACGGCGAAGCCGATGGCCGAGCTTGCGATGAGGCCCAGCCCGATGAGCGCGATGCTCGTCGAGGCGGCCAACCCCCCTCCGTGCCACAGCATGGGCACGAAAAACGGCGCTAAGAGGACCGTGGCGGCCAGCGCCTCGCCCAGAGCAGCGATGAGGCGGTCGACATACAACGCGTAGAGACGGATCGGGTAGGACTCGACCGATCGGATATCGCGGCGGCGAAATAAAAGCTCCATCACGCGAAAATTGAGCACCGACGAGGCCAACGCCGCCAACCAGAAGGCGGCCTCGAGCGCCGCGGCGCCCGAGGGCAGGCCGGACGAGTCGTCGGCAGGATCGCCGATGCCCATCGCTGTCACGACGTCACCGGGCGGCTCGAGCAGGCCGGGGGCGGCCGCGTGGCCCAGGCCCATCAGCCCGCCGAGGACCACCACGATGGCGCCCACGCGCGCGGCCCACCAACCAGCGGAGCGCCCGGAGGCGCGGTTTTTGAGCGCTTGGAGCCGCGCGCCGAGTAGGATGCGGAGGTGACTCACTGGACCACCTCGGGCAACTCCGAGACATCGTCATCTTCCTCTGCGCGCACATAATCTGGACGGGGCATATCCTTTCGCATCAACACCGATCGTACCTCGCGGTGAATACAGCGAATGCGAAGTTCGGCAGTTTTTGCTAGAGGACTTCTGGGATAAGCATCGAGGAACGCTTCATATCCGTCCAAGGCGGCGTTATATTTCCCGGTGCGGTAACGCGCCTCGGCCTTTTCGAAGGCCTCCGTTTGCGTCTGCTGCGGGTCCTCACATGCTGTTGCGAACGCCAACACAAGAATACACATCACCAGCGCAAGACGCTGTGCTATAGCAGAACCGACTGATATAGCCGCGTCCAACCGCGATCTACCGAGATGGATTTGCCGAGCCATGGAAGATAATAACATCGAAGAACCGAAGGACAGCCAGGATGATGCGTTCAGCGATTTTCACGCCGGGTTTGTGGCGTTGATCGGCCAGCCCAACGTGGGCAAGTCTACCCTGATGAATCGCATCTTAGGTGTCGACCTGGCGATTACCACCGCCAAACCACAAACAACGCGCAACCGGATTCTAGGGGTGCGCACGTTCCCTGAAAAGGGCCAGATTTGCTTCGTCGACACTCCGGGCATCCATCGCGCCAAGAAATTGCTCAACCGAAACATGGTCGACACCGCCCTCGAGGCGATGCACGAGGTCGATTTGGTCTGCCACGTCATCGACGCCAAGGACTATATCGAACAGGTCGATCGTCTGGGCGAAGGTGAGGTGCCGGCCTCCGAAGAGTTTATCTTCGAGAAGCTCGCCCAGGTCGAACAGCCGGTCTTTTTGATTTTGAATAAGGTCGACTTGGTCAAGAAGAAGGACCTCCTGCTGCCCGTGATGGCCGACCTCGCCGAGCGCTACGAGTTCGCCGAAGTCGTGCCGGTCAGCGCGACCGCCGGCGACAATATGCGCCGGCTGGTCGACGTGCTCATCGAGCACCTGCCCGCCGGGCCGCCGCTATTCCCGGAGGATATGCTCACCGACCAGGCCGAGCGATTCATCGCCTCGGAGTTCATTCGCGAGCAGATCCTCGAGCAGACCCACCAGGAAGTGCCCTACAGCGTGGCCGTCGAGATCGAGCGTTTTATCGAAAACGACGAACAGAATATGCTCGAGGTCTCCGCCATCATCCACGTCGAGCGCAAGAGCCAAAAGGGCATCGTCATTGGAAAAGGCGGCAAGCGCCTCAAGGCCATCGGCAAGGCCTCACGCGAGCGCATGCAATCATTTTTCCACCGCAAGGTCTTCCTGGAGACCTTCGTACGCATCGAATCCGAGTGGAGCGAAGACCCGAACGCCTTACAGCGATTCGGCTACGAATAGGTTTGAGGCTTGTGGCTTGTGGCTTGTGGAAAGGCAACAGCGACAGGCCACGCACATTGCAGTTCCTGACTCCCGGGTCCTGGCTCCTGCTGTTGAAAGCAGGGCCTAGACCCCCGAACCCCCGGACTCCTGAAGCCCTGCCGTTAAGAGCAGTGCCTGGACCCCCGGACCCCTGGACCCCTGGACCCCTGACCCATGTCGTTCCTTATTGCCATTGTCGGCCGACCGAACGTCGGTAAGAGCCGCCTCTTCAACCGCCTGTCCCAGAAGGGCGATGCCATCGTGCACGATTTCGCGGGGGTAACCCGTGATCGGCAATACGCCGACGGAGAGTGGTACGAGAAGCATTACACCGTCATCGACACCGGCGGGTTCGTGCCCGAGTCCGACGAGCCGATGCTGCGCCAGATGCGCAATCAGGCCCAGTTGGCCATGGACGAGGCCGACCTGATCCTCTTTGTGCTCGACGCGCGCGAGGGCATCTTGCCGTCGGACCGCGAGATCGCCCAAATGCTGCGCCAGGCGACCAAGCCGGTGTTGTTTGTGGTCAATAAGATCGATACGCCGGTCAACCCCGAGCAGCACCTCGGGGAGTTCTACGAGCTCGGCGCCGAGCTCTATCCGACCAGCGCCGAGCACGGCCACGGCGTCGCAGCCCTGATGGACGAGGTGATCAGCCACATCCCCGAGGAAGACGGCAAGGCCGAGCACGAGCCGTTCGCCCGTGTGGCCGTGGTCGGAAAGCCCAACGCCGGAAAGTCCAGCACGATCAATGCTTTACTTGGCGAGGACCGGCTGCTGACCAGCGAGGTCGCCGGCACCACCCGTGACGCCATCGACACGCGCATCACCCGCGGCGACGACGAGTACCTGCTCATCGACACCGCCGGCTTGCGCCAAAAGAAGAAGATCTCGGCCCGCCTCGAGGAGTTCGCCGTCGTCCAGGCGATCAGCAGCATCGACCGCGCCGACGTAGTGCTGTTTGTGGTCGACGCCATCGAGGGGATCACCTGGCAGGACAAAAAGATCGCCAGCGTCATCGAAAATCGCGGAAAGGCGTGCGTGATGCTCGTCAATAAGTGGGATTTGGTGCCCAAGCAGACCGCAACCGCCGGCGAGTACGTCCACGCCATCCACCACGAGATGCCGTTTATGAGCTTCGCGCCGATCATGTTCGTCAGCGCGCTGACCGGCCAACGCGTCCACAAGATTTTGGACAATGTCGACAAGGTCTTCGAGCAATATAACCGGCGCATCAAGACCGCCGAGGTCAACCGCTTCCTCGAGCAGGCCCTCGGCCAGCACAACCCGCCGATGCACAAGAGCCGGCCGGTGAAGTTCTATTACGCCTCCCAGGTCGCCATCCGCCCGCCCACGTTTTTGTTCTCAGTCAATCGTCCGGAGGGGGTCAAGCCGTCCTACCGACGCTACCTCGTCAACAAGCTACGCGAGGTCTACGGCTTCGAGGGAACGCCCATCAAGACGGTCCTGCGCGGCCGCGGCCAAGAGTAGCCTCTACAAGCGAATCGGGTTATCGGGCCTAACCTAAATGGTAGTTCGCACGGTCAACCCGCATAAACGCCGTCGTTCAGGCGCCCTAAATAGCGAGCGCCTCGGTTCCTGTAGGCCATCGACGCAGAGCGCAGGGAACGGCTGTTGTTAGCAGCCGTTCCCTGCCTGACCGATGGGTTCGCGTCGCTTCCTATGTGAAGCCGCGTAAGTTCAACGCACCCAGATATAGCCGCTGGTCCAAACCAGGATGTCTTCTCCGACATCGCTACCGGCCTGAATGGCGGCGATGGTAAAGTCGGTGGTCGAGGTGCCCACGTCGTAGATGGTGCCGTTGCCATCGAAGGTCCAGGTACACTCCGAGCATTGGCGTGTGGTGGTGCTCTCGTCGGCATACGAGGCTGTGGGGGTATTGTTGTCGAGCGAGCCGAAGGTCACGTCCCCCCAGCCGGTGCTGGGAAGACTTCCCCAGGGGTCGTCGACCCGGTTTCCGGGGCCGGATTGATCGTCGATTTCCCAGGTGCCGGAGGCAGGCCCCTCGACCGACTCGAAGCCCTCGAGATAAAACTGGGTGTATCCGAAGGGAAGCGTAATACTGAGGTGTGCGGCGGTCTCGCTGTTACAGCTACCGGTCTCGCCGAAGTTCACGGCGTAGTCCGACCAGGTCTCCACGCTGCAGTTATTCCGGTAGTCGTGAAAGGAGTGCGTCAGAGTGTCTTTGACCATCTGGGGCGTCAGGCGCGTCCAGCCGCCATCGTCGGTGGTCATGTCGCAGACCACGTCCATCTCGGGAAGTGCACCGCTGGGACCGTCAGGATCGATGGTATAGGTGCCGTCGGCGGCGCTGGCATCGGCGTTTAGGTGATCTTGGCAGCTCGCAAACCACTCGCCTTCACAGGTGTCGTTGGACCATGAGAAGTCCCCGTCGCACACTTGCTCGTAGGTGCCGCGATCGTTGTGGCCGCATGCGATACTGCTGGTCCGGGTATCGCCGGTGTCACACTCGACGCACGTGGCGCCGTCGGCACCACCACACACACCGGATGCGCAGTCGTCATCGTCATCGCAAGCCTCTTGGAGCTGGCAGGCGTCACACGAGCCGCCGCAATCGGTGTCGGACTCGTCGCCGTTGCGCACGCCGTCGTCGCAGCTAGCCGCAACGCAGACATCGGCGTCGCATACGCCGGACTGGCAATCGTCGGAGGTCGAGCAGCCGGCGTCGTCGGGACAACTCGGACAGGAGCCGCCGCAGTCGGTATCGGTTTCGTCGCCGTTCTGGGTGCCGTCGCTGCAAGTGGACGCCGCGCAGGTGCCTGCCTCGCACACACCATTGAGACAGTCAGTGCCTGCTTCGCACGTCTCGCCGATCGCGCAGGGCGCGCACTCGGAGCCGCCGCAGTCGATCGCGGTCTCCTCACCATTTTTGACCCCGTCGTCACATTTGGGAGGTTCACAGGCGCCACCGCGGCACACTCCGCTGGCGCAGTCTCGCGCAACGTCGCATACCTGCCCGGGACCGCAGGACGGGCACTCGGGACCACCACAATCGAGATCGGTCTCCTCGGCATTCTTAATTTCGTCGTCGCAGGTGGGAGCTGCGCAGGCCGAGTCGAGGCAAAAGCCACTCTCGCAGTCGTCATTCGACTCACAATAGTCGCCGATGGAGCAGGCTGCGGCGCATTCGGAGCCGCCGCAGTCGACCCCGGTCTCGTCTCCGTTTTTGACGCCGTCATCACACGACGGCGCGACGCATCGGCCCTGCTCGCACACCCCGCTCTCGCACTCGTCGTCTTGGCTGCACTGTGCTCTAGTATCGATCCATCCGCCGGCGTCTTCGCCGCCGTCGTTATTAGCCTCGCCCAGGCTCCGGTCCGCTGCGGTGTCATCGCCGCATGCGAATAGGCCGAGTACAGCGGCGATGGAGAGGATCCCGAGCCATGGGCGAATCATACTGTGGTGGTTGAGACGCATTCGATAGTCCTTAAAAAAAAATCAACTACAACTTTGTTGTTATCCCCCTCTTTGGTTGCTTATAAGTAAAGCGTGCGCGTTCCGCAAGTGCTCGCTCGAGGCAGGACAAACGCTGTGGCCGTGGAGAGTATCCAGCTACACGAAGGCAGGGTCGATGCGTTCAGACAATGGCCCTGAATCAGTCCGTTGTCGGAAACCGGATAAATTGGCGAAGTCAGCCAAGACTCCGCGTTTCGGAGTAGGGCTGGTTCAGTTTGCCCTCGAACCAGCTATGTCCGCCTGTACAGTCCGTGGAGTTCGGGAAGGAGGAGCGGGTCGACGCTCTCCGGCATGCACTACTCATACTCCTCAAACTCCCCATCCAGATAGCTCTTCCAGTAGCTATCCAACCGCTCGGCGACCTTACCGGACAAGATGACTGCGCCGAGGATGTTCGGGAAGGCCATCGACAGCAGCATCAAGTCGGAGAAGTCGAGGACGTTCCCGAGGCTCGAGATCGAGCCGAGCACGATGAATAGCAGGAAGATGATCCGGTAGGGCATCGACTGGCTGGCGCCGAAGAGTCGCGTCCAGCAGCGCTCGCCGTAGTAGCTCCACGAGATCATCGTGCTGTAGGCGAAGAGCACGACCGCCGCCGACAAGATGATGGGGAACCAGCTCAGCTCCGAGCCGAATGCGCGGCTGGTCAGCGAGATGCCCTCCATGCCGACGGTCGTATCGTCGGTGTACACACCGGTGATCACGATGACGATACCGGTCATGAAGCAGACGATGATGGTGTCGATAAACGGCTCGAGCAGTGCCACGATACCCTCGCGCACGGGCTGGGCGGTTCTCGCAGCCGAGTGAGCGATCGCCGCCGAGCCGATGCCGGCCTCACTGGAGAAGGCCGCGCGCTGGACACCCTGTACGAAGACACCGATCAGACCACCGGCCCAGATCGCGCTCGGGTCGAACGCCTCGCTCAAAATAAGCCCGATCGCCCCCGGTACTTGCTCGTAATTCATGAAGACCACTGTCAGAGCGGCCAGCACGTAGATCGCACACATCGTGGGCACGATCTTGGAGGCGACCTTGGCGATACTCTGGATGCCGCCGATGATCACCAGGCCGACCAAGCCGGCCAAAATGAGCCCGTAGATCAATCCCTTTGGATTGGAGCCGCCGGTGATCGGCTCGGGGTTGGTCACGGTCATCTCAGAGGCCGCCGCCCAGTCGGAGATATTTCGCCCGTCGATGACCCCTATCTCCATGACATCGACGGTGCCGGACTTGACGTTATAGCGCTCGTCGGGCCGCATGGAAGCCACGGACACCGTCGTCGTATACGCGTCGTCTTGGCGGGTCCAATCGTCTTCGTTGATCACGAAGGCGGTGCCCTTGGGGATGTACAGGGTCTCGAAACCCTCTTCGGATTCGGTTTGGGTGGGCACTCTGAAGCGCACGGCCTGAGTGGAAAGCTCGAACTCCTTGGGTTCGTTGGCCTGAAGCACGACCTCGCCCTCGGCGTGGTCGCCGCCGAGCCAGGGCACGATTTCCGTGACCGCCTGGAAGCTCTGGTTGGCCTGGAACATATTACCGCCGCCGAAAGAGGCGCCGATACATAGGATCGCGAAGATCACGGACAGGGCGACGCCGAGCGGCTTGAATGAGGGGCCCATCTCCGCCAGGCCGTCGCGCAGATAGACCATCGGGCCGCCGCTGACGTTGCCCTGTTTGTCGACGCGCCGGTACATCTGGCCGAGCGTGCACTCGGCGAATTTACTCGCCATACCGAAGAGAGCGGTCATCATCATCCAGAAGATCGCTCCCGGCCCGCCGATGCTGACCGCGATGGCCACACCGGCGATATTTCCGAGACCGACGGTCGCCGACAGTGCCGAGCTCAGCGCCTCGAAGTGCGAGACTTCGCCGGGATCATCGGGGTTGTCGTATTTGCCCCGCGTGACGTCGATGGCGTGCTTGAAGGCGCGCAGGTTGATGAATTTGAAGCGCAGCGTGAAGAAGATTGCTCCACCGAAGAGCACCACGACCACCAGCGGCATTTGCTCGAGGATGGGCACCGGCGGTTTCCAAAACAGCACCGTGGCCATCACGCTGACGACCGCACCGAACCATTGGTCAATCGTGTGCTGGTCAGCCAACGCCGCCAACGCGGCGATGATAATGACGATGATCACCGGAATGGCGAATTTCTGAGTGGTCTTGAGCATCTGCTTCATGACGGTGACTACTCGGATCGGTGGTAAGGACGGGCGCTTGCCACCCGTTTAGGGGGACGACGTCCATCCAACAGCATGTGATTCCTCAAGGAGTACTTTGCTTTGATAGCACTCTGGACGGCTGTTGAGCAAGGTGGGTTCTGGGGCCGAGCTTATTCCAAAATAGGTTCGGAAGCGCTCTCAGCGACCTCATAGCCTGAAATGATACGCCAGGTTTACTCCGAGGGTCGAGTAAAACGGAAAGGCATCCGGTTCGTCCAGGGGGGCGTGTAGTTCGACGACCCCGCCCACGGACCATTCGCGGCTATACCGCCAGTCAACTCCTACCGACAGCTTTGCGGCTACCCGCGAGACCTCCTCGCCGGGCTCGGTGGGTGGGGCGGCCGCGAAGTTGACCAGCGAGAGGCCCACATAAGGGATATATTGGAAGATATCGAGATTGTAGCGAAACCCGCCGAATAGGCCGAGCACCTCCGCCGAGGGAACCTCCAGGTCGTCATCGGTCGACGAGAAGTGGTAGCTGGTGTCGACACCGCCGACGAAGCTCCAGAAGTCGGAGATGCCGGCTCGAAACCCGAGCTGAGCGCCCGGTCCCCACTGGCCGCCATCGGCCCCGTCGTTGGCGTTGGCCACGGCCAGGCCGCCCCAGACCTGCCCGTCGGCGGCGTGCGTCGAGTTGGGCAGCGCTACGAGCGCGACCGCAGCGAGCAGCAACGCGCACACAAATTGGAGAGGCCTGCCTTCGCAGAACAGTTGCGGAATGGTCATAGCTCACATTTAGTTAAAAGCATCGAGCGAGTAAGAGATTTAGACAATAAGATCGACGTCCTGCAGAATCTAGCACACTCGGCGCCTATCGCTGTTTCTAACTTTCTCACTCTCTCACTATCTGACTTTCTCACTCTCTTATTTTTAAGCCATCCGACGGGCTCGGTTGACACTATCTAATGGCATCAATATAGTCCGCCACTCGCTGGTCCGGCCGAATTCTGGACCGTATCAGCACGACTTTTTCAACGATGATTCCACCCCGTGACAGCCCACGATGGCTGGCTTCGAGTGTTGCGAAGCGAGGGTAAGGAGAACATACATGGCAATCAAGATTCGCAAGAGCGGCGGCGAGGGTGACAGTCCCGAGTCAGGCTCCCCGGAACAGAATACCGCGGCGCAGGGCTCGGACGCCTTCGTCCAAGCCTCCGTGCGCGGAGTCTCCTGGATCGAGGAGAACCGTAACCTCGTTATCGGCGGGATTATCGCCGTTTTTGTCGCCACCATCGGTATCTGGATGGGGTTCAATTACGTCGAGAGCCAAAAGGTCGAGGCCTCCTCGGCGCTGAGCCCGGCATTGTGGGCCTATAGCGTGCCCGTGGAGGGCTCTCCGGAGATGGAGGCGATCCGCGAGAACGCCGATATCGAGGTCCCCGACAAGGTCTACGAGTCGAGCCAGGAGCGCTGGCAGGCAGTCTACGACGAGGCGAGCTCGGCATTGGAGCAGGTCTCCCAGGGCGAAGTCGCTCAGACCGCACGTCTATCGAAGGCGGCCGCAGCCGCACGCCTGGAAAAACCGGACGAGGCTGCCGAGTTGTACCAAGCTTACCTCGACGGCGAGACGGACGAAGCGGTGCTTCCCTTCGCCTACCTCGGACTTGCGAACGCTCAGGCTGCCCAGGGCAACACCGACGAGGCTGTCGCGACCTTCGACAAGCTCGCCGAGCACAGTGACGCCCACGCGGCGCTGGCGATGTATCAAAAGGCCACCGTGCTCGAGGGGGCTGGCCAGAGTGACCAGGCCCGCGATATCTACCAGGAAGTCCTGGAGACCCATCCCCAGACGCCGTACCGAGACGAGATCGAGCGCCGCCTGGCTCTTCTATAAAAAGTCGGCGCGACTGTAGAACGCTGAAGATTTTTGCTGGAAGTTTAGAGTATCTCTATTTGGTGGTTTGACCATGACGCACGGCTCGATCCAGTCGGCTCTTATGACCTCGTTGAGCGCGCTGGTGTTGAGCGTCGCGTTGGTCGGTTGCGCGCCCGGCACCACCCCCGAGGGTGCCGGTTTGGGCGTGGAGCCCTTCGCCACCCGTCCCCACCTCAAGATCCGCTGGCGCCAGCTGCTCAATCCCAGCGAAACCTTCGAGTACCGCCCGCGCGAGTATGCCCAACCGCATTATCGGCCGCGCTCCGACGAGATGTTCGTGGGCACCGACGAGGGCACGCTCTTCAAAGTGCGCGGCGGCGACGGAAAGCTCTTGTGGGACAAGCAGCTCGACGGAGCGATTCACGCCGAGCCCGTCTTTGGTGACGGCCGCATTTATGTGGGGACCCTGGAAGGCAACTTCTACGCGCTCGATGAGGGCTCCGGCGAGATCCTCTGGCAGAACGAGGTCGACGCGGCCATCGAGTCGCAGGCGGAGTTCGCCGAAGGGCGCATCTTCTATTCAACCAGTGAAAACGTACTCATTGCTGCTGATGCCGCGACCGGAAAGTCGCTGTGGAACCAGAGCCGAAGCGTGCCCGAGTATTTCACTATCAAGGGAACAGCGCGGCCAGTCGTCGCCGATGGCGTGGTCTATGCCGGCTTCGCCGACGGCGTGATGGTCGCCTTCCAATTGGATACCGGTGACGTGCTCTGGCGGAGCGACTTGAGCGGCGGAAAGACCGAGTTCATCGACGTCGACGTCGAGCCCATCCTCGCCGGCGGGCGTATATACTCGGCCTCTTATGACGGTGGCCTGTACGCGGTCGACCGGAACAGCGGCGAGCATATCTGGCGCCAACCCCTCGGCGGAGTGGCCGACGTCATGTACGGAGAAGACGATCTTTATGTGGCCTCAGCCAGCGGCCGAGTCATGGCGTTGAGCGCAGAGGACGGGGAGCCCCGATGGAGCTTCCGTCTCCAGGACCACACTCCGGTTTCGGTGAATGCGACGCGTCTGTACGTCTTTGTCAGCAGCTCCAGTGGGCCCATATACGTGCTCGACCGGGCCAGCGGCATGCCCCTGCTGACGTGGGATCCATCGAGCGGATTCAGCACCCAAGTAGTGCTCGGACGCGAACAGGTCTTCGCCTTTTCCAATAAAGGCTACCTCTACGGCCTCGACGTCGCTTATTGAAGAAAGTGAGAGAGTGAGAAAGTAAGAGAGTGAGAAAGTAAGAGAGTTAGAAACTGCAACTGCACTTCGTTTGGCGTGATCGAGCAGTTGACCCTTCTTACTCTCTCACTTTCTTTTTTTCGTAATAGACCAAATGTACGGGGATGCCCGATTCGATGACGTGGCGCTCGCGGGTGCTCCTGGGGAAGGGCTCGAGCGGGATGTCGAAAACGTCCATCGGGCGAAAGTCGGGGTGTGCGTCGATGGTCTCGCGCATATCATCGGCGAAGGTGCCGACGTCGGTGCGAATCCACAGCTTGCCGCCGGGCTTCATCTTGGCGGAGAGCAAGTCCAGAAATGCTGGCTGAATCACCCGGCGCTTGTGATGGCGCTTTTTCCACCACGGATCCGGGTAGAGCAGGAAGAGCTCGTCGAGCTGGCCGTCGTCGATGACCACCGGGAGCACATGGTTGGCGTCGGCGCGCAGCACCACGGCGTTGTCGACCTCGGCGCGCTCCAACCGCTCCTGCGCCGTGTCGGCGAGGCTGTTGGTCCACTCGATGCCCAGGTAATAACGCTCGGGGTTGCGTTGCGCCATATCGCGCAGAAAGCGGCCGCGGTTGGTGCCGATCTCCATGCTCACGCGCTCCGGAAGAGGGTGCTCGCGGGCGAATTCTCGCACGTGTTCGAGCTCGTCGGACTGGTATTCTTCGGTATATTTGTCGAAGCGGTAGTCGAGGTTGGGCACGGGCGCGGTCGTGTTGTGAGGCAATGAGGATGACGCCACAAGCTGGAACCGAGCTGATTAAAGCTCGACCTCCAGGCCGTCGCGGGCGACGACTGTATTGGCGAATAGTTTTTGCCCGCGCGCCTCGACTTCGTCAAGGGTATCGTCGGCGTTGCCCGGGTCGTGGTGGAAGAGGACGAGGCGCTCGACGCCGGCTGCCTCGGCCAGGCTGGTGGCGATTTCGACCGTCGAGTGGCCGTAGCCCTGGGTGGGCGCGGGCAGCGAGATGTAGCGCTCTTCGGTGTACATCGCGTCGTGGATGAGCATGTCGGCGCCGCGGGCGAATTCGATGAGGCGGCGGTCGCCTTGGACGAATCCTTCTGTGTCGGTGGCATAGACAATCGTCTTATTGCCGTTACTCACACGGTACAGATTGACCCCGGACTTCGGATGGTTGTACCCGCGCATGCAATCGATGGTCAGCTCCACGGTGTCCGCGTCGGGCTTTTGGGTGCAGTTCGGATGGCGCGGCCGGCATTGCACCGGCTGATCTCGGCCTTCGACAAAATACATGACATCGGCCTCACCGACGTCGCTAATGCGGGTGTGGGCCTGCATCTCATAGCGCGGCACCGGGAAGAACGGCGGCGATATGAACGCGTCGAGCGTCTCCTCGAAGGAGTCAAAGCGCATATTGCGCGGCCCCCAGATGGAAACACTGGCATCGGGCATGTAAAGTGGCCCGAAGTAGGGAAGGCCGATGAGGTGGTCGAGATGGGCGTGGGTGATGAAAATATGCGAGCTGATCGGCTCGCCGGTCTGGATATAGCGCTTGATGAGTTCGTCGCTGGCGGTCACGAGGCCGCTACCGGCGTCGAGAATGATTTCTCGACGCCCGGCACGAACGGCCAAACAGGAGGTCGCGCCGCCGAAGCGGACGTGATTGGGGCCCGAGACAGGAATGCTGCCGCGACAGCCGTAGAACTTGACAGAAAAATTGGACGGCATTTGACTCGACACAACGTCATTTTGAGGAGCGATGCCACAGGGCTGCCGGTGGTTTCTATCGCCGGTAGTCGCGGCTCCAGGCCACTTGCCCGCATTGCACCAGATGCGTGCGGCGAATATAGCAGGCTCATTTTCCGCACGTCAAGAAATACAGCCGGTGGGCGGCCGTGGGGAGGGCGAAGATCCCCATGAATATCGACGCCTCTCAGCTTCCGTCGCAGAGCGTGCTCATTGGCGTGGGCTTGCTCGTTGCTGCCGCCGTGGCCTTATGCGTCGGGTGGATGCGGCGTGTGCCCCTCTCGGAGGTGCTGGCGCTTTTTGGCCTGAGCGTGGTCGCCGCCGCCGTGGGCAGCCGTCTGTCCTGGGTGATGCTCGACCCCGCGGTCGGCTGGTCGATGATCCTCGAGCATCCGATGGCGATCGTCGACCTCACCCGGGGCGGCCATAACTCGTTCGGGGCGCTCGGCGGGGCCGCGCTCACCGTCGGCCTGTGGTATAAGGACTTGTGGGGTGCAGGCACGCGTCCAGACCGCCGTAGCGACATGGCGCCACGAGGCAGCCACGATGTCCGGGCGCTGTCTATGCTCGACGCGCTGGTGCCCGCCGGCCTCGCCGGCCTATCGATGGCCCGACTGGGATGCCTCCTCGACGGTTGTGACTTCGGCAGGACAACGGCGCTCCCCTGGGCGGTGCATCACTCACCCGGCACGCGCGCTTTCGCGGCGCACGCCGAACAAGGACTGGTCGAGGCCGGCGCTCAATGGTCCGCCGCCGTCCATCCATTTGGGGCGTATATGGCCGCAGGTACGCTGCTCATCGCCGCGGTCGCCGTGGCGGTACTCGCCAGGTCCGAGGTTGCGTCGGGGCGGGTGGCCACATGGGCGGCGAGCGCCTATCTTGCGCTGCGGCTTGTCGTCGAGTGGACCCGCGAGCCGACCACCGCTGCCATCGCTATTCCCGGCTCGAGCGTCCATCAATTGCTGGCTGTAGCCGGCTTGGCCGCCGTCGCGTTGATTGTCTGGCGCCTGACGCCTTGCAGCAAGGGCCCGGGTAAGCCATGATCCACAAGTCCACAATGGGCAAGCTCGTTGTATTTTGCTTGCAAGACCATCTATGACTCGCCTTTTGTTCATTCGCCATGAGACCATCCCGCCCGAGGGAGTCGAGCCCACAGGCGCAGCCTATCCCGAATTGGAATTCGAGGAGGCTGCAAGTCTCGTGGAGGCCCGCTCCTTGCTGCGAGACGGTCGTTTTGCGGCCCTGATGGCTTATTTCAGCGTCGACGAGGCTGATGAGGGGCGCCTCGACATGTTGCATGCCGTTGCGCGTGACCTGCCCGTCATCTGTGTGGTGGATAGTGGCGACCACCGCTCGGCCGCCGAGGTCGTGACGAACCCTGCAGCCAGTTATATCTACGCCGATCAACTCAGGTCGCCTCAAGGCGCCACTCTCTTGCGTGCCGCAATCGAGTGCGCCGGCGCGCTCGACCGCGGAGACCACCTCCAGGAGGATCTCGCGGTGCGTGACTCCGAGCTTCTGGGGCTCAATGCACTGGCGAGTGCTGTCTCCAGCTCCCTGAGCCGCGATGTCATCGTTCGTCGGGCTCTGTGGGTATTTGGCGGGTTGTGTCGCCGTGGTGCGACGGCCTTGGTGCAGATCGAGCCGGCTTCGCCGCTGGCCGACCACGCAAGCCCCAGCGAGCCCGGCCTGAGGCGGCCTGCCGAGGATTTGTCGCTTCATTGCGTGGCCCAATTTGCGGTCGACGGCGAGGCGGTTTGTGCTGAGTTCGATCAGGCCGAGTGGTGGCTCGATCTGATCTACGACGACGAGATCGTCATACTCGACCCACCTCCGTCGGCCGACCAGATGCCCGCGCTTTCTCCGCTGCTCGAGCGCATCGAGCACAGCCCCCTGGTTCTGGTGCCGCTGTGGGGACAGGGCCGGGCGCTGGGGCTGTTGGTGATCAGCGACATGGCTCCTCAGCAGCAGCTGCCCTTCAGCCGCGAGGCGCTGCGCGCGATGGCCTCTCAGCTGGGTGGGGCGCTCGAGAACTCCCGGCTCTTCGAGGAGGTCAACAGCGCCTACCGGTCGCTGCAGAGCACCCAGGACCAGCTCGTCCACGCCGAGAAATTCGCCGCCATGGGCGTGCTCGCCGCCGAGATCGCCCACGAGATCAACAACCCGGCTAGCTTCGTGATCAGCAACCTGAGCGTGATGGTCGACTATGTCGAGACCATCGGCGCCTTTCTCGAGCATATGAAGGCGCGCCTGCAACGCAGCGCCCCCGAACTCGTCGAGGTCTGGGAGACGATGGCCAGCGACCACGAGATTGCCTTTTTGCGCGAGGACCTCGAAACCCTCCTGTCGCGCAGTATGGGCGGCATGCAGCGCATTCATCAAATTGTGCAGGATCTGCGGTTTTTCTCCCACGACACCGCCAACGAGCCGGGCTGGATCGACATCGAGAGCTTGCTCGAGGCCACGCTCAACTTGGCCCGTCACGAGGCCAAATACCGCGCGCGCCTCGAACTCGACTTCGATAACGTGCCCCAGGTCTTCTCGGACGCCAATCGCCTCAGCCAGGTCTTCTTGAACCTGCTCGTCAACGCCGCGCACGCCATCGAGACGGGCTCGATCGACGACAATGAAATCGTCGTCAAAACTCGACGCGACGGCGATGACGTCGTGGTGATGGTCAGTGATACCGGCAAGGGTATCTCCCCGGAGATCGTGCCGCATATCTTCGATCCATTCTTCACCACGAAGGAGCAGGGCGAAGGCACGGGGCTAGGGTTGTCGATCTCTCGGGATATCGTGCGCAGCCTCGGCGGCGAGATTTCCGTGGCCAGCGAACTCGGTCGTGGCTCGACCTTTAAGGTTGTCTTACCGATACGCGCGCCTCAATTCGAGAACGACGAGCAGCTGCGTGATAGTGGAAGCTATTCGACGCCGCCCGTAGGCTCCCGATCCCTGAGCGAGCAGTCCGACTCCGACCAGGCTGATTCTGACCAGGCTGACTCTACTCCGCCAGCGCCCGATCAGTCCGAGACTCCCAACGCGGATCATTCGTGACCAACGAGCAACTCTTCGAGCAGGGGCCGCCCGATTGGAATCTGGTGCACGAGCGCCTGTATCTGGGCACCGCAGGTTGGTCCTATGACGACTGGAACGGCGCATTTTACCCGTCGGGCACCAGCTCTCGCGCTCGGTTGCCGTATTACGCTCGGCAGTTTCGAAGCGTCGAGATCGACTCGACCTTTTACGCCTCCCCGAGCCGTCGCACCGTGCAGTCGTGGCGTCAGCGAAGCCCGGAGGGGTTTGTTTTTTCGGCTAAATTTCCGCGCGCCATCACCCACGAGGCGCGCCTGGTCGGCTGTGGGACCGAGGCGGCGACCTTCATCGAGGTGATGAGCGAGCTAGGGAATCGTCAGGGCCCGCTCTTAATTCAGCTGCCGCCCAGTTTCACCGTCGATCGCTTCGACGACTTGGCCCGCTTCCTGGAGTTGCTCCCCGACGGATTGATGTACGCCGTCGAGGTGCGCCATCGCTCCTGGTTGATCGATGAATATGCCGAACTCCTCGAGCGGTGGAAGGTGGCGATGACGCTGACTTGCGGCGGGCAGCTGGGCCGTTTTTGGCGCGCCACATCCAGCATCGCCTATATGCGCTGGCTCGGTGGGCACAACGCCTTCGAGAGCTACGACCATCTCCAGGAGCCCAGAGACGAGGAGCTCGATTGGTGGGCGCCGCGCATGGCCCATTTTCTGGATCGCGGCGGCACCATCTTTGGGTACGCCAACAATAATTATGAGGGCTTCTCGCCCGAGACGAGCCGACGGGTCGCCGCGAAGGTCGGCGACGAGCTCGAGAGTTGAGCCGCGTTTGACATATCGCCGGGCGATCATGCATATACTGCGGCACATGCCGCACCGCTCGCGCGTGCCCGATCTGCTCGACGGCCCGACAGCGAGCGTCCTCCAGCAAGGGATTGAGCCAATGCCGTACGCTAATATCTCCGAAGTCAACGCCTGCCTGGAAGACTGCATCGAGTTCTGCAAGTCGCACCAGGATGCTGAATACTGCGCAAATTACGGCCCTCAACTCGAAGAGGTCCGTAACGAGATTGCCGAGACCTGGAAGGCCACCGACAAGCACTTTTCGGCGTGGCGACGCCAACTCGGCGAAGATAAGTTGAATTGGAAGCACCTCGCCAAGCTGTTGCGCAAGGTGCAGGAAAAGCTCGAGCGCATCGACGCCATCGGCTATCCGGACGAGCGCGTGATGTATTGGGACGAGCCGCTCTTGGAGCAGGCTGCGCGCGCAATGATCGCGTACCTCGAGGAGCGCAGCGCCGATATCGACTTTGCCGAAGATTACGCCGAGCGCCTCGCCAAACTCATCGACGTCGGCCACGACGAGCACGAGGAGTCCACCGACGCCCTCCGCAACTACACGCGCCACTACCGCTCGCGTCGAGACAGCCTGTCGAACGGCTACCACGTCATCGGAGAATTCCGCGACTCGATGCGGCGCAACCTGGGCAAAGATCACCCCGACTACCAGTCGATCCGCTGGGCCTGGTCGGTCTCGCCCGACGAAACGGTGTTGTAGGCGGCTGCGGCTTGCTGCCTTATCGGCAAGCCGCTGCTGATCGCGGTTTCTGGGCAATTTGCTGACGTTGTTGGTTCTTGGTTCTTGGTACGGCATACGGCACAGGCCGAAGGTATTTGCTTTACCAAGAACCAAGAACCAACAACGGCGGCGAGATGGCTGCCAACCCCGCCAAGCCACTCCTCCCAATAACGACCACACGCCATGAAAACCAACCACGTAGCCTTAATCACCGGCGGCAGCCGCGGCATCGGCCGCGCGCTCTGCCTCGAGTTGGCCGGCCGCGGGGCGCACGTCTATACCTGCGCACGCGACGAAGCGGCCCTCGAGGACCTCTCCGGACAGGCCGAGGGGCTCGACGGCACGGTCGAGCCAACCGTGGCCGACGTCACCGACCTCGACGAGATGAGCGCACTCTTCGAGCGTGTACGAGACGAACACGGCCGACTCGACCTCCTGGTCAACAACGCCGGCGTTCTCGGTCCGCGCACGCCCATCGAGGACGTCGACCTCGCCGCATGGCAAAAAGTGCAGTCGGTCAACGTCGACGGCGTCTTCATCGCCTCCAAGCTCGCCATCGCGCTACTGCGCGACGCCGAGAGCCCCATGATCATGAATGTATCGTCGAGCGTGGGCCGAAGAGGCCGGGGCGGATGGGGGCCGTACGCGGTCTCCAAACACGGCGTCGAGGGGCTCACCGACACCTTGGCCGACGAGCTCGCCGATGACGATGTCTGCGTCGTGTCGATCAACCCCGGCGGCACGGCCACCGACATGCGCCACGAAGCCTACCCCGACGAAGACCCCGCCACACTCCCGACGGCCGAGCAGGTCGCCCGGACCTTCGCGCTTCTCATCGAGCGGCTCGACGTCGCCCAGACCGGCCGCAAATACAACTCGCGTGATTTAATGGATGATCTGGGGAGTGATGCGGAAGGTGAGGACCTTCCGTACGTGGGGTAGGGCGTGTGACGAGCGGCATAGAGGATCGCCGCTCGTCACCCGTTCAACTTATAAGCTCACCGCACAAAACTGCTCATAATCGATAAAGCCGGTAAACTCGGCTTCCTCGCCACAGGCGGGGCAGGCCGGGTCGCGTTGGAGCTTCATCTCGCGGAACTCGGTGTTCAGCCCGTCGAAGGCCAGCAGCCGGCCTTTGAGCGGCTCGCCGATGCCGACGATGAGCTTGATGGCCTCGATGGCCTGCAGCAGGCCGATGATCCCGGGTAGCACCCCAAGGACGCCGGCTTCCTGGCAGCTCGGGGCGAATTCGGGCGGCGGCGGCTCCGGGTATAGGCAGCGGTAGCAGGGCCCGTCGTGGGGCACGAAGCTGGTGACCTGCCCCTCGAAGCGAAATACCGACCCGTGGATATTCGGGATGCCCAGATGCACGCAGGCGTCGTTGATCAGATAGCGGGTCGGGAAGTTGTCGCCGCCATCGATGATCATATCGTAGCCCTCGAAGATCTCGAGGACGTTATCGCTGGTCAGCCGCTCCTCGAACATCTCGACGTCGACGTCGGGGTTGAGCGCCTGAATGGTCTTCTTGGCCGACTCGACCTTCGGCTCGCCGACGCGGTCGTCGGTGTGGACGACCTGGCGCTGCAGGTTCGAGCGGTCGACGACGTCCGAGTCGATCAAGCCGAGTTTGCCGACCCCTGCGGCGGCGAGATACAGGGCAGCCGGGCTTCCCAATCCGCCGGCGCCGAGCATCAGCACCTTGGCGTCGAGCAGCTTGGTCTGTCCCTTCTCACCAATCTCGGGGATGATCAGATGTCGGCTATAGCGCGACATCTGCTCCTGGTTGAGGGTCTTGGCGATGTGGACCGGGTAGCCGGCCTGTTTCCAGGCGCCGAAGCCGCCGGCCATCGAGGCGACGTTATTGTAGCCCAAGTCCTGCAGCGACTTCGCAGCCAGCGCCGAGCGCGTACCGCCGGCACAATAGAGGATGATCTCCTTGTCGCGGTCGGGCACCAGGCTCTCGATTTTGAGGTCGAGCAGGCCCCGCGGGACGAATTCAGCGCCCTCGATGTGGCCGTCGACGAATTCATCTCGCTCGCGAACGTCGATGACGACGCGCTCGTCGGCCTGCGACGACCCGTCCCACTTTTCGTGGACCGCGTCGACGTCGGTCTCGCGAATCTGTTCTTTGATTTTATTGACGATCTCGTTGATACCAGCCACGGAAATGCTCCTGTGTCAGGTGAAAATGGTGCGTTACGACCAGCCGGTCGAACTCCCCGCGCCGTTGAAACGCGGGGGGGCAATCCAGCCAATTCATACCAATGTAGTGGGGATTGTTCAACACCGCCCGGTCAACGTTTATTCAGATGCCTCGTCGGGCGCTCGGGTTTCAGATTCGTCGGAATCCTCATCTTGCTCGAGAATCTCGTCGAGCTCGCCTGTGATGGAGTCGAGGTCCGTGCGTCGCTCCATCATGCCGGTGGTCTGTCGGAGTACGCCCCGAAGCCGCGGGTCAGCGTCCTCTCGCCACGCCATCAATTCGGCGAGCAACTCCTCGTCTTTGTAGAACGCCAGGGAGCGAAGCGCGATGCGCTGCACGGCGATCGAGCTGCCATTTTTGGCCATCTCCAAGAGCTTCGGCTTGGCCAACTCGCTTCGACGCCGGCCGAGCGCAAGCACCACATGCTTGCGCAGTTTCTCCTGCTCGTGGGTCGCCTCGGACAGCCGCTTGAAGCCGTCGTCGTCGAGCAAATCGAGCAGGAAAGCCTCGCCGTATTCGCTGTCATCGAGCCCGAGTAAATCGAGCATCTCACGGCGCATCTCGAGGCTGACGTCGTCGTTGGTGACCAGGCTCGCCGCAAGACGCGCGTCGATGGAGCGTCCCCCGCGATCGAGGGCATTTGCCGCCAAAAACGCCGCCTCTTCATTGGGACGCTCACGGAAGAATTCCTCGAAGAACCGATCGGTGCGCTCGTCGTCGAGGGAGGCCAATACGCGAAACGCCTGCTGAAGCCCCGACTTCCAACGCTCACGTTTGGCATAGGCGATGAGTTCGTCGAGCGCCTCGTGGGCGTCGTCGCGCTCGGCCAGGGAGTTGACCGCCGCGATGCGAACATCCGGCGAGGGGTCGTCGAGTGCGCCGATGAGGACTTTTTGGCCGGCGTCTGTCTCATAGCGCTCGACAGCCTCCATGGCCGAACGGCGCACCAGCGCGTCTGAATGGGAGGAAAACCGCTCCTGGACAAGATCGACGAAGCCGTCGACCTCGAAGAAGCGGGCCACGCGCAGCCCGCGCATCAGGGCGCGCCGTTGGTCGCTCTCCCGGAGCAACGCCAAATAAAGCTCCGGGCGCGGAAGTTCGCCCTGGTTCTGGTAGTACAGCCGCTTTCCGATCAGATTGAGTGCGCGCAACGCGTCGTAGCCAGCGTCGGTGTTGACGTGCCAGTTGGCATATTCCAAGAGCGGCTCGACGAGCAGCTTGCCGCCGGCCGCCACGGCTCGCACACGTTCGTTTCGCACGGACTCCTCGCCGTGGCCGAATTGCTCGATGAGCTGCTCGAGGTGCTGCGGCTCGCCGACGCGGCCGAGCAGCCGCAAGACGTCGGTATATTTGCGGCCGGAGGCATCGGGCGGGGAGTCGCGCACGAAGGCGACCAATCCGGGGGCTGCCTGAGCGTAATGGGCAGCGAGACTCCGCTTGATGGCACGGTACTCGGGCTGGCTAGGCTCGGTGTCGCGAAGAAAGTCGAGCAACAAAGGCACGGCCTCGTCCGCCGGCATCGTCGCCATCAGCGGGATGATGCGGCGGCGCTCATCGGCCGAGGCGCTATCCAGCGCACGGCGTACTTCCTCGACGAGCGCGGCCTCCAGCGGAAGCGCCATCTGGGCCAGGCGCTGACGGGTGCGTCCGTCGTCCTCTCGTGAAATATGGTCGACGACCCGACGGGCGGTCTGTTTGGCGTCTTTAGCGTGAAGCACCGAATAGGGCGTGATGCTGGCGATGACCGTCGTCTGGGGCGCGTGGGTCGGCTGGCCGCGCATGGGCTTTCCTTTGGACGCCTCTAAAATCATCACGCTCATGCAACGCGTCTGGCGCGGCTCGGGCAGCTCGACGATCAGCCCGCGGCCCGAGTTGACCTGCTCATAGGTGACCTTGTCGAGGTCGGCGACATAGCGGCTGCCATCGGACAGCGCCACCAGTACTTTGGTCGGCCGCGCAAACGCCTCGAAGGCCGCCCTGGAGCCGCCGACGCCGGGCAGGATGCGAAACGAGCGGAGCTCGGTGCTGTCGTTGATCTGGGCGCTGACGAATTCTCCGCAGCCCAGCCCGTCGACGCCCTCCATCCATCCGGTGTTGGTCAGACCGTCGCCCAATTCCAGCGGGCGAATCAACGCCCCTCGCCGATCCGGGCTGCGCTGATCGCTCGACGCTGCGAACCACTGAAACCAAGACTGGAGCGGCGGTGGATTGAAGTCGCCCCCGGCCGGCTGCGATTCGACGGGCGAGGCGTCGTCCAGCAGGCGTTCGATGTCCACCGCTTGCTCGAAGCTGGCGCGGGAAGGGTCGAAATGATCGAAGATGACCGGTTCGCCATTCGCGGCGCCGCAGAGGATGGACTCTTCGTCGCGGCGCAGTCGGATGAGCCGGTGGCCACCGTCGACCGGGCGCAACTCGAAGCGCTCGCCGCCGTCGAGCGTCGAGTACTTCGCGGTGTCGATGCGCTCGAACGATAGGCCGCGTCCGCTGTGGTCGACGAGCCACACCACCTGAAACTCCGTGGCCGACGGCGGCGCCTCGCCGTGGACCCCGGGAAGAGCCGACAACAATACCGCCGCGTGATCACCCGAGAGAGACTCACTGCTTAATTTCAAGTCATAGTGGGCCTCGATCACCCATTCCGGCAGCTGCTCCTCGAGCAACGTTCGGTCGCGGTTGTCCTCGGGGGCGATCCGTACCCGCCACGGGTCTCCGTCGGTCGGCTCGATGCTCACGCGCACCTCCGCGCTGGTACCGGCCGGCGAAAACGTCTCCGAAAAGCGAGCAGCGTCGACGTCGGCTTGCTGTTGTTGGGCAGCCACCACGCCGGGAGCGAGCAACCCGACGACGAGCGCCGCTGCTGCAAAACATGTCTCGAGCCAACGACTCATTGCTCTCCTAAATTGCTGCGAAATCCAGGGCTGCTGCGAAATCTTTCCAACTCCGACATCGGCGAAGGCCGCTCACCCGTGTCACAAAACTTAAAGTAATGCTTCAGAATCCGCCCGTGATCGAAGACCAGTTCGTTAAGCAGAGCCTCGCTATCCAGAATCTCCTCGCGAGTGAAGAGCCGCGCTGTGCGCGCATCATCGCCACCGTAGGGCTCTCCATCGGCCGTGGCCGCAAAGACGGTGGTCATCGTGTGCTGGCGAGGGTCGCGCCTGGGGTCAGAGTAGACATATAACAAACTCTCGAGTGTTACTTTAAGGTTGGTCTCCTCCTCCGCCTCACGCACAGCAGCATGCTCGACGGTCTCTCCCTCATCCACAAAGCCTCCGGGAAGCGCCCAACCATGCGGCTCATTCTTACGCTCCACCAGCACGACGCGCCCATCGACCTCGATAATAATATCCACCGTCGGCGTAGGATTCCTATATTCACTCATATCCGCTCCATCCGCTCCATCCGCTCCATCCGCTCCATCCGCTCCATCCGCTCCATCCGCTCCA
>CAYLTX010000014.1:0-67754 GCA_964386725.1 uncultured Bradymonadales bacterium
GGCTTCGCCAGCATCTCGTCGTCCAGGTGTTCCTGCGTTTCTGCCCCTCGAGCCTTCTTCGCCATTCATCCCCCGGCGTCCCGTCTTCACCATCCTGCCCAGCCCCCTCTATCCGGATCGAGCATGCAATTTGGCAGAATCCGCGGAAATAGCAGGAGCGCTGACCGGGAGGGGTGACAGAATCGTTCAGGGATCAAAAAATGGACCCTCGAAGTGCAGATAACTATCGAGGAAACCTACCACCAGAGGGTCCAATGAGCACCGTAGACCATCAGGAAGAAATTGTCATCGCCGACCAGCAGGATCAGACCAAGCGGCTGCCGCGTTGGGCGGCTTCTTTCAGACTGATCTGCCTACATCTTCGCCAGCGCGCCAAACGGTGCCACCTTCATGTCTCCCCACTTTTTCGGATACCCGGGAAGTCACGGGTGTAGCTCGTCAACTGGAGCGACGCCGTCCCTGGCGTCGACGGCACGGAGGTCGTCGCTGCAGGACGTTGGCACCGCTTTGGAGCAGACCCACCTATGGGTTGAGAGAGCAAGACGCACGAGAGTCGGGAATTCGTTTTGCGCATTGTGCGTAGGCGCGGTGAATCCGGCAAGCGTTCTCTCGCTGGCACGGCATTCGCAATCGCATAACCAGCACGCACGACGCTTCCCGTCTGGGAGGGCGTCGCGCCCGGGTTGTCCGGGCTATCTCCTGAGAAAGGGGAGGCAAATATTTCGCTTTTGACGCTTTCGCGCAAAATTTGCGGTTGCGCTGGCATGTTGCGAGGGCCTTCATGGCCGAGTTGAATGAGACGACTTCTTTTCGGCGCAGGCTGAGCCTGGCCGGCCAACTCATGGTGCTCATCGGCATGTTGTCGCTGGGGCCGCTGGTGGTGACCAATTATTACGGCTATGAGCGCAGCCATGCGCTGATCGAGGAGATGTCCGCCGAGGCCGACATTCCCCACTCCGAGGCGATCGTGGTCCTCGACGACCTCAAGCGTCAAGTGTTCTGGATGGGCTCGGGGTTTGTGCTCGTGGTCATCCTGGGCATGCTCCTGATGGTGCGGCATACGGTGGGCCCGCTGCGCGAGCTGCTGGCCGCCGCGAGCAATATGTCGCGCGGTCAACTGGCGCAACGCGTCGACACCCGCGGCCCGCGTGAGATCGCCGAGCTCGCCGAGGTGTTCAACTCGATGAGCCGCCATGTCGCCGAACTCCACGACACCCTCGAGGAGCGCGTGGACCAACGCACCGAGGAGTTGCGCCAAAACCAGGCATTCTCCGAGCTGCTGTTCGACTCGATGGACGAGAGCCTGGCGGTGATCGACAGCGACTTCCGCGTGGTCAAAGCCAACCGGGCCGCCCACGGCACCTACGGCGAGGACATCGTCGGCAAGAGCTACGCCGAGGTCTTCGAGGGCCCATCTCAGCCGGGCGAAGATTGCCCGCTGGCCGAGGCGCTCCGTGGCACCAAACCGGTCGAGTGCGAGCGGGTCTACGAGTCGAACGGCACCTCCGAGATCATGCATATGCAGCTATTTCCGCTGCCTCCCTCCCAGGGCCAAGACAGCGACCGCGTGCTGTTGGTCTCGCGCAAGATCACCGAGGAGAAACAAGAGCAGGCCAATCAGGTCCACGGCGGCAAGGTCTCGGCCTACGCGCTGATGGCCGCCAGCGTCGCCCACGAGATCGGCAACCCGCTGTCGTCGATCTCCGCCCACCTCCAACTGGCCGCCCGCAAACAGGACCCGGAATATACCGAAAAAGTACTCGAGATCGTCAGAGAGCAGGTCGAGCGCATCAACCGGCTGCTGCGCGAGATCACCGAGTTCTCCGTGCGTCAGAGCTCGCGCGAGACAATGGTGTCCTGGAATCAAGTCGCCGACGACGCCCTCAGGCTTCTGCGCCACGACCCGCGCGGCCGCTTCGCCGAGTTCGAGCTCGACCTCGCCGACGAGCTTCCCTCGGTCAAGGCGAACCCGGACCACTGCCTGCAAGTGCTGCTGAACCTGGGGCTCAACGGGCTCGACGCCATGGACGGCCGCGGCACGCTGCGCATCGCTACCGGCGTCGAGGACGGCAGCGTCGTCGTGCGGGTCACCGACGAAGGCCCCGGCGTCCCCGAGGAGATGCGCCAGAAGATCTTCGAGCCGTACTTCTCGACCAAAAAGTCCGACGACGGCACCGGCCTGGGCCTATTCATCAGCCGGCGCATCCTCGAACAATCCGGCGGCCGCCTCGAATACGAGGACACTCCCGACGCCGGCGCTACCTTCGTGATCGCCACGGATATCGGCGGGAGCGCCGCCAAGTCATCCTCTGCCTCGGGCTGAATCGACGGCTATCGCGCTCTCGGGCGTTGCATCGCCTATTGAAGATTGCCCGGCTTCGTTGCAACCTAATTGCCACGAAGCCAAGTAGCCGATGAGTCCGATCTGGGGGACTTTCCTTGACGCAAGAGACCGGAAAAACTTTCGCGACCGACCACGCCTCCACAGAGACGCTCCGGGGTCGGTACAAGCTTGTTGACGAGTTGGGGCAGGGCAACCAAAGCACGCTTTTCTTGGCCGTGGATACCCAGGCAAACTCTGAGGTGGCCATCAAGGAGCTCGACCTGAAGCTCGTCGACAAGTGGAAGGCCATCGAGCTATTCGAGCGCGAGGCACAAGTACTCGAGTCGCTGGACCATCCGGGCATTCCCGCATACGTCGACGCCTTCCACGACGTGCGGGCCGACGGCTCGGAGTGCTTCTTCCTCGTCCAGCAATACGTCGACGGGACGCCACTGTCCCGGAAAATCGACGACGGATGGTTGATGGACGAGCCGCAGGCACGCACCTTCCTGCGCGAGATGATCTCTATCTTGGGTTATATGCAGTCGCTGAATCCGCCGGTGGTCCACCGGAATATCAAGCCCTCAAATATCATCGTGCGCCCCAACGGTGCGCATGTGTTGGTCGACTTCGGAGCCGTCCAGGCCATCCTGCCGGAGACGGTGGGCGGCTCGACGGCGGTCGGAACCAGCGGCTTCATGGCGCCCGAACAGCTCGACGGGCGGACGACCCCGGCGAGCGACATCTATGGACTCGGCGCGACCGTGGTCAACGCGATGACCGGGATCGACCCGGCCGACTTCCAGACGGCGGGCATGAAGCTGCAGTTCCACGAGGCGATCGATGCCTCCGAAGAGCTGGTCGGCCTGCTCGACCGCATGCTCGACCCGACCCTCGAGAGCCGCTTGCAGGATACCGCGGCGGTGCTCGCGGCGATGCAGGAGCCTGTTGGAGGAGACATAGCTGGAGCAGAAAAAGGTGGAACAGTTACAAGTGGAGCAGCCATAAGTGGAGCGAGCCCAGATGCGGCGCCCTCCGGCGAGCTTGTCGCCTGGGAGCCCACCGAGCAGCGAATCATCGAGCTCAAAAATAACCCGCCGCGCGTCCCGTTGAGCACGATCACCGCGCGCTCGAACCGGCTCACGGTCGACGTGGGACCCATCGACCCGCCGGCGCGCAACTGGTCGATGCCGTTCATCTTGATGGCATTGGCCATTATCATCGGCGCCTTCACCGGCGGGTGCCTCTTGGTCATCACCATTCCGGCGGCCATCTTCTTGACCTTCAAAGGGATGGGGTATCTGCGACCGGTCTCGGAGCGACTCGAGATGACCCCCGAGACGCTCGTCATCGAAAAGGCCGAGCACAGACGCCTCGGCCAGCCCAAGGTGACCTCGCAGACCCTCGCGGTGGACAGCCTGTATCTGCCCCATGTCCACCGGGTGAAGGGCGATAGCTTCAAGCGCGGGGGGGCCAGCATGGAGGGGACGGCCATGCCCAAGCCCGGCAAGCCGGGGCTGATCTTTACGACCGCCGATGGTCAGCGCGTCGCCTTTGGAGAGACGATTCTCACCCAGCACCGCTTCATCAAGTCCGGCCTGCACGACGACCAAGGCGAGCTCGACTGGCTCGACGATATCGTCACCGAATATATGGAGTATGTACGTGGAGGTGCGCCCGAAGCGTCCCGAGCCGAGCCGCACGTCGAGTCGAGCGAGAAAAGAGGCGCACCGGCTCCGATGACACACGCTCCCGAACAAGGCGGCGCCGAGATCGATGGCATGCTCGGAAGCGCGCTCGAGGGCATGGCGAAATCTGCGCGGGAGACCGCGCAGCGCAAGCTGGGCTGGGCTCAGGGCTTCTTCGAGGGCCAGAGCTTCGAGCGGCCGCCGGGCAGCTTTTGGACCGACATCGATCGCGACGGCGCGCGTATTCTGCACCGCGAGCCCAAAGGGGTCGCCGGTGCGAAGGGAGCGTTCTTCGGCGTCTTCGTGCTCTACGGCATGGTCAGCGTCTTCGTGTTGTTGATGCTCTTCGGCGACGACTGGGGATTCACATCATCCGGCAGCCCTACATTTGGCTGGGTCATGATGGGGATCTTTTCGGTCGTCGGACTGCTGATCATCTATAAGGCTGCGCTGGAGGCGTGGGGCATCGAGGAGTTCGAGTTGACCCCGGACGCGATCATCCACCGCCAAAAGGTCTTTGGCCGCGAAAAGACCAAGGTCATCGCAATGGACGACGTCGAGGAGGTCGACATCAGCTGGCGCACCTCGTCGAGCAGCTCATCGAGCGGTCACAGGCGAACGAGGACCTATTATTATTTTCTCATCGACACTGCCTTCGACGAGCACCGCTTCGGCGAAGATATGACAAAAGACGAGAAGCTATGGGCGGCGAGCGCCATCCGCGACCACATCGACGCTCACCGTCAGGCCGGATAGTCACCCAGACATATTGGCCGTTGCTTCCGGCTGGCGCTCCGGCTCGGAGTTGGTCGATACCCAGTGACTCGGAGGGGGGAAATGAGACCACGGATCGGCGACCATCCGGTTGATGGCGCGCATGAATTGACCGCCCTGGTAGCCGTCGTAGCAGCGGTGATCGGCGGTGACCGAGACGGTCATGATCTTGCGGACGGCCGGCTCGCCGTCGACGGCCACCACGCCGTCGCGGATCGCGCCGGGGAGCACCACGACCGGACATCTGCTGGCCGGCACCAGCGGCGCGAAGGCCTGCTCGACCTCGAATTGGCCCACGCTGGTGACCATCGCCGAGCCGAAGGGATCCGAGCGAATCCCGAATCGGTCGAGATCGAAGGGCACCTCGAAGGTCAGGGTCTCGACCAGGCGCATGATCGCCGGTTTGAGCCGGGAGGGCACCAGGTCCAGGGCGGAGCGCGACGAGCCCAGATTCTCATCGTCGCCGCTGCGCACCGACGAGACGCTCCTGGACAGCCGGTCGGCGATCTCGAGCAGGTCGAAGCGATCGCACCGGGAGAGTTTGACCCCGCTGAGGTCGGGCTGGGTGCCGCCGTCACCGGGGATCGACACCTGACAGAAGATGTCGATATCCCGTCGCTGGCGCACCTCGTTGCCGATCATGATCACGTTGAGGTCGGGGTTCTCCTCGAAGAATTTGGCGACCACGCCGACCAAAAATCCCGTCGGCGTAATCTTCTTACCGGTCGCCTCATGTACCTGATCGAGATAGTCGATCATCTCTTCGCACAGGACGGTCTGTGTGCCGAAGATGGTCGGCTCGCTCGGACGCGACCACATGCCGACGGCGATTTTTCGCCACAGCGAAGCACTTTCGAGGGGTCCCCAGCGATCGTTACTGCCCATGGCTATATCTCCAAACTGTCGAGATTAACGGAGTCTGGGCGACTATAGTCAGCGAGCAAAGCGCTGCTATGACCTGGATCATGAAGTGCGGCGAGCTCGCCGGCGACATCATCGACGATTGAAGGCGCCATAGACCCGACGCCCCGAAGAGCGCCGACGGGAGTCTCACGAAGCTTCATGAACGAGGTTGGCCACAGGCGCCGCGGCATATGCGAGCCCCAGAAGCTCGTCGCGTAGCGCGACCACGTGGCCGATGATGGCGGTCGTGGGCGGCTCGACCCCAGCCTCACGCGCGTCTTCGACACAATGGGCGATGTCGGTGACCACCACCCGCTGCTCGTCTTGAGTCGCCTGGGTGACCAACGCCACGGGCAGCTCGGGTGGATAACCCTGACGAAGCAATTGCTCGCGCCACACGGGCATGGTGCGCACACCCATCAACAAGATGAGCGTCCTGCGGGCGTGGTAATCGGGGATGGCAAAATCGTGCTGGTCGCGTCGCCGGTGGGCGGTCACGATCGACACCCCGTCGGCGACGCCGCGATAAGTCACCGGGATATGCGCCGAGGCCGGCGCCGCGATGCAGCTTGAGACGCCCGGGACGATCTCGTAGGGGACGGCGTGAGCGGCCAAAAAACGCGCCTCTTCTCCGCCGCGGCCGAAGACGGTCGGGTCACCGCCCTTGAGGCGCACGACCACCAATCCCCGGCGGGCCAGCGACACCATCATGTCGTTGGTCGACTCCTGGGGGACCTGGTGCTTGCCGCAGCGTTTTCCCACGTACACCAGATCGGCGTCCAACCCGCTCAACAAAGCGTCTCCGACGAGATTATCGTAGAGCACGACGTCGGCCTCTCGGAGCGCGCGTCGGCCGCGAACGGTGATCAACTCCGGGTCGCCGGGGCCGGCGCCGACAAGTAGAACTTTTCCCACCTTCATGCTGCACCTCGCTGTGCGTATGTGTCCCACCACTGGTCGAGCTCGGGCAAAAAGTACCGCAGCCGACACTTCTTATATTCGTGGGTGCTGAATAAGATCAGGTGATCGTCGACACCGGTCTGCTCGCCCAGGCGCTCGACCACCCCGCGCACCGCATCTTCGTCGGGGCCGTGGATCATCGTATAGAGGGTCCACCGGAAGCCGGGGATGGGATTACGGGCGTAGCAGTGGCTGACCTCGGGGGCGTGGGCCATGGCTGCGCCCACCTCGGCGAGCCGCTCTTCGGGCACATCCCAGACGGTCATGCCGTTTCCAGCGACACCGATGCGCCGATGTTGAAAGGTCCCTACGTAGCGGCGGATGCTTTGGCCGAGCTGGCGGCCGGCGAAGTTGAGCAGCACCTCGACCGGCGCCCCGGCCTGCTCGGCCAGCGCGTCGAAGGGCTTGGCAGTGGCCGAAATCGGGGTCTGAAGGGCGCGATACATCCTCTTTTCGCGCTCGGTGGGCTCGCGCACCCTCGGCTCGTCGAGCCGCTTGACCGGCGTGGTATTCTTGCGGCTTCGCAGATCGAAGTTCACCCCGATTTTGAAGGTCTGCGTGCGACGAAGCGGCCAGAACTTCTCGACTCCGGTCTGCTCGGCCAGGATGTCGAGCGTGTGCTCGAGGTCCATTCGCGGCGGCGTCGAGATGGTAAACCACAGGTTGTAGTCGTGCTCCCGGCGGTAGTTATGGGTCACCGTCGGGTGGGCATTGATGATGTGGGCGACCCGCTCGATGTCGTCCTCGGGGACTCGCCCGGCCACCAGGGCGCTGTCGTTTCCGAAGGCAGCCCCCTCCAAAATCGCCGAGATTTCGCGCAGCCGCCCGCCCTCTATCCAGGCGTTCACCTGATCGATGACCTCGTCCTCGTTGGCTCCGAGTTGGTAAGCGAGCGTACGAAATGGCCTGCGCACCAGCGGAACGCGCCGCTGAATTGCCTTGGCGAGTCGGTTCTCGAATGTGTCACTGCGTTTGCTCATGGTCGACATCCTCGTCTCAGAGTCCAATTTGGTAGGCTCGCCACAATCCGAACACCCCGGAGGGGGAGTTCACGGGCTGCTCATCGATGATTTCGAAGCTGGCCGCATCGACCAAAAAGAGCTTATTGGCGCGGTTGGCAGAGATGAGCACCTGCGCCCCGCGCGGAGTGAAGTCCATGTGGTAAATGCGCCCGCCGATGTCGAGAGTGCGCTCGACCTCGAGGGTCTTTGCGTCGACGACCTGGACCTTGGCGTCGTGTTCCTCGCCGGAGAAGCTCACCCAGATATGCTGCTCATTTGGCGAGCGGACCGCGTAGACCGGCGGGCCGGCCAGATCGACGGAGTCGACGAATTCGAAGCTGTGACGGTCGAGCACGGCGAGTCGCGGCTCACCGACCAGCGGCACGAAGACGTGGTCACCGGCGACCGCCCATGAGGCCATGTGCGGAAGCTTGTCGGGGGCGTCTTTTTCATAATCGCTATTCGGGTCGCGCAGGCTCACCTTCGTGGCGCCGTCTTCGGGTCGGGTCAGGTCGACCTTGGAGATGGCCGAGGTGCCCAGGTGACCGACCACATAGGTGCGCCCGTCGGGGGTGATCATCGCGTCGTAGGGAAGCCCGTCGTCGGCCGGCTCGATGCGGTGCTCGATGGGGAAGTCGGGCTTGCTCGCGTCGATGATCCAGATCTCGCGCCCCTCCATCATCACGCATACGAAGCGGTTTCCGGGGGCATCGACGATGCCGGTGACCCGCGACGCGGCGCTCTTATCACCGTCGGCGTAGGTCGCCTCGATGCGTTTGACGACCTCGAGGGTGCGCGCGTCGAGGATGGTCACACCGCCGGGGTGGTACTCGGCGGTGGCGATGAATCGGCCATCCTGGCTGATGGCGATGTCGATAGAATTCTCGGAGGTGAACACATCGCCGTCGCGCTCGAGGGTCTCCAGGTTGATCCGGCTGAGCTTGCCGTTGCGGGTGGCCACATAGCCCCACTTCAGATCGGGCGAGAAGGCCATCGTGGCGTGGCGCATATTGCCCAGCCCGCCGATGCGCTTGTCGAGCAGCTTGCGTTCGATGAAGTCGTAGACAGCGAGGCTCTCGGATGCGCGCTCGACGACGAAGACACGCGCGCCGATGCCCGAGGCCTCGGTGCCTGTTTGATTGACGGCACCTGTCTGAGTACTGGCACTCCTCGCCGGCTCGACGCCGTCGGGGCTGGGGCCGGGCTCGCCGCCCGGGGTGGTGCAACCCGCCGACGCCCAGATAAGTAGAATTCCCGTGATCATGACTATACGAAGGCTCATGCGTGTCCCTCCTCGAGACTGGTCAGCGGTGTGGGTGCATCGAGGCCGAAGGCGACCTCGGCGTCTGTCATCACGCAGGCAGGATCGGGCCCCCAGCGGTCGCCGAAGCGGGCCAACGCCCGCTCGCGGTGTGAGCCACGGCAGAGATCGACCCAACGACACGACTGACAGCGGCCTCGTAGCTTTGACCTGCGCTCGCGGAGTTGTTTGCGCAGAGGGTGAGCCAAGATTTCCGCGAAGCGGTGCGCCTTGATGCTGCCCAGGGTCTCCTGGCGCCAAAATTGGTCGGGGTGAACCCGCCCCAGATGGTCGACGTTGAGAATGCCCTCACCGGCGGAGTTGCCCCCGCGAAGCTCCAGCATGCGGCGCACGGTCCGGGCGGCCTCCTCGCCGTAGCGCTCGTGGAGCCATCGCAGAAGCAGCGCGCCGTCGGAGTCGTTGCCCCCGGTGACGAAGCGCGGCGCGTCGGGCTCCCCCAACAGCTCATCGGCGGTGTCAAACAGCCACAATAGGGTCTCGCGGGTCTTCTCGGGGCTCAGGTCGGCGCGCTGCATCGCGGCGGCGCGCCCGGCGTATAAGAGATGCGAGACGTAAAATCGGTCGACCGGAATCTGGCGGGCCCGCTCGATGAGCGGAGCCAATTGGTCGAGATTCTTTTGTGTGAGCGTGATGCGCAGGCCGGTCTTCATGCCGGCGCGTCGCGCATTTTTCAGTCCTTCGATGGCCCGTCGGTAGCCTCCGACCAGTCCGCGATAGCTGTCGTTGAAGGCTTCGAGCCCGTCGATGCTCACCCCGACATAGCCAATCCCGGCTGCCTCGAGGCGCCGGGCGACATCGGTATTGATGAGCACCCCGTTGGTCGACAGGTGGGTCGACATGCCCAGGTCGTAGGCGCGCTCGATGAGCTCGAAGAGGTCCTCACGCATCAGCGGCTCGCCGCCGCTGAAGATGAGCACTCGGATGCCGCAGGCGGCCATCTGCTCGATGAGGTCGAGGCCCTCCTCGGTCGACAATGTCTGCCGCGAGGGCTTCTCGGTGGCCGCCGCATAGCAATGCGGGCAGCTCATATTGCAGTGTCGGCACACGTTCCACACGATGACCGGTGCGCGCTGCTCGGAACGATCGAAACGTCCGGCGACGTTTTCGATGAGCTGCTCGGCGAGACTCGATTCTCGCGCCACTTCGATATAGTCGCTAACGGTGAGCATGGGGTCGGCCTCGCGGGTCCAAATGATAGTGTGACGGTCTACGCGGCGCCGCCCAGTGACGGTGCTGGGCGGCGCCGGCGACAGCGCGCGGAGGACATTGCGCGCTATTCCGATAACCTTGTTATTGCTACAACCTCAGTGCCCCTCAGTTTCGTGGATGCGCCCGACCGAGAAGATCCCCGTGGGCGTCTTCAAGTCCTCGATGGTCTCGACCAATTCGAGGGTCTCGTCGTCGTAGACACGCACCACCCCCTCCTTCCAATCGCTGACGAAGACATAGTCGCCGTCGGCGTCGGGCTCGGGGTGCAGGGTGAGCGTGCCGTCCATGATGCGCTTGACGACTTTGAACGGCGGGGCCTTCTCGTGGACGGTGATCTCGTTGGTCTTGGGCTCGTAGGTCGAGTCGAACCAGACGTACTTCATGTCCGGATTGGTGCGCACGAAGAGGCCGGGGGCTGACGCCGAGACCTCACCGGCGATCTCGAAGGGAGGCTGTTCGGTCCAGATGACCTGTTTTTTGTCGCCGATATGCGGGGTCGCCGCGTAGCGCTTGCCGTCGGCCTCCCAGGTTGCACCGGGGCCGGGATGGGGTTGTTCGCCGGTCTCGAGCGTCTCGACGACCTCCATCTTTTCGACGTCGATGACGGCCATATAATTGGAGTTCTGGGCGGCCAAGAACAGGTATTTATTATCGTGGCTCAAGAAGCCGTCATGCAGGATTTTGCCGACGTTGAGGACCTTCTCGACCGGAAAGTCCGGCTTGCTGAAGTCGATGCGCCAGACCTGGCCGGCTTCTTTGAGAGCCATCAGGAAGTACGGGCCGACCTTCTCGGGAGAGACGTCGTTGACGGTGCAAATGCGCGAGTCGATCTTGCCGCCCTCGATGCTGGCGACCCCTTTGGTTTCATAGACCTTGAGAGGCTCGAGGGTGTCGGCGTTGACGATGACCGCCTGAGTGGGGATATACATGCCCAGGAGCAAATATTTGCCGTCGTCGCTGATCGCGATGCCGCGAGCGTCCATCCCCAGCCGGATTTTGCGGGTAGGCTCGAGCTGATAGAGGTCGTATTTATACAGCCAGCCATCACGCCCCAGATTGTAGGCGAAGCGCCCGTCGGGGTGGAAGGTATAGCCGTGCGCACGCGCACCGGCCTCCATATGTCCGACGACCTCGAAGGTGTCTCCGTCGACGACGCCCACTCTGAAGTGCTCGCGCTCGGTGACCAGAAGCAAGTCATCGACACGCGCATCATGAGTCGGCTCGTCGGGCAGCTCGGCCTTGGGGATGAGAACCTCGAGGCTCTCTTCCATCTGCTCTTTGGTCCAAGTGAAGTCCTCGGGCGCCTCGTTGTTGTACATATAGTGAGCGATGGATTTGATTTCATCGCTGGTCAGCGGCTTGCCCAGGGGGTTCTCCGAGGTGCCCCAGGCGGGCATCGAGGTGCCGCTTCGTCCGTATTTGATGGTGGCGACGAGCCCTTTTTCGTTCAGCGGCGGAAGGTCCTCGTGGCCTTCACGAAGCCGCTTCATCGTAAGATTGGGGCCGGTGGCGCCCAGGCGCTTGGGGTTGTGGCAGCCGCCGCACTCGGAGCTGACGAACTCCTCGATATCTCGCCCGTTGATCTCGTCGAGAATCTCTTCGAGCTCCTCGTCGGCCTCGGCGGTGCTGGCCGCCTCGGTGGATTCGGACTCGGACTCGGAGGACGGCTCGGGCTGTTCTTTCTGCTTTTCACAACCGGCGCCAAATGACACGCATAGAGCCACGGCGGCGAGCAGTGAGATTGTGGCCCGTGAGAATGGGACCCGTGAGAATAAGAATGGGAGACGATGGTTCGTCGCGGCGGATCGATTGGCCCGCAGCGGCCGGCTCGGGGCTTTACTCCACTTCATGTGCATCCTCCAATACAAGCTGGGTTAATGCGTGAGGCCGCTTCATCGACAAAGCGACAGCCTCACGGGCTTTGGCGATTTAAACCCTAGCTTGTCCGGAGCCCCTCAAGAATGTGGCGAATTGTCGCACCCTTCGATTCGGTGGCCTGCGAAGAACCCCGGTGAGGCCATCGGACGGAGGGTGGAGTTGTCGGTGGGAGGATCTACTCGGGAGAGACGTTGGACCGAGCGGCGGCGATCGCGGCGAGCTCGGGCGCGGTGAGCTCGACGCCGTGGTCTCGGGTGAGTCCGTCGAGCCAGGTGGCGACCTCGCCGCCGGCGTCGAGCACATCGAGGATCTCGGCGGCCGCCTGACGTTGGATCTGCTGGCGCAGCTCCGTGTCGGCGCGGCCGGCGAGCGCGGCGCGCAGCTCGGCCAAAATCGACGCTGCTTGGCTCCAGGCATCTGAAAGCCACGCCTCGAGCTCGGTGCGCAACTGTCGGCTCAAGGCCGGCGCACCTCCGCCGGTATCGACGGTGAGCTGGATGGGGCCTCGCTGAATGCGCGAGGGCACCGCAAAATTTGACCGCGCGTCTGTCGCGCTATTTGTCAGCGCCCCGCAGCCGGCGGCGTCTCGCACGATTTTCTCATTGAGCGCCACGTCGTCGGTGGCCGCAAAGACCAAGAAGCTCGACTGACAGTCGCCCGGTCGATAGCGTCGGCGGCGCCAGACCAACTTTCCGGCCTCGGCCCAGCCTGCTACGGTTTCAGTCGCCGAAGGACTGATCACAACCACCTCGGCGCCCTCCTCGAGCAAACGCTCGATTCGGCGAGTGGCCACCGCGCCTGCGCCGACCACGAGCACGCGACGATCTGTGAGTTCGAGGATGATTGGATAGCCCATTTGCGTTGTCTCCGTGTTCTCAACTCCAGCCAGCGTCCGACATCTTGATCGACCCGCACCACACACCCACGCTCCTCATCATCGCACATGGCTCGACCGAGCGCCCCGAGGATAATTTGGCGCTGGTCCAGCTCGCCGAAGGTGTCGACGAGGAGGACTTCGCCGCCACGAAGCTGGGCTTTTTGAAGGCCATCCCCGAGGCGAGGTCGCAGCTCGAATTGCTGGTCGGCGAGGTCATCGTCGTTCCCATGCTGATGAGCGAGGGCTTCTTTTACCACAAGGTGCTCCCGCGGCGGCTCGGTCACGCTTCGCTCGAGCCCCTGGAGGTCGCCGACGACGGCCCCAGACGCATCGTATACTCACGCGCGATCGGCACCCATCCCGATCTGGTCGATCTGGCTTTGGGTCGTGTCGAGCAGGCGCGTGAGCTCTTCGATATCCCCCGGCGCCCCCACCTGCTGTTGGTCGGCCACGGCTCCGAGCGCCACACCGAATCGAGCCGCACCACCATCGCCCGCTCGGAGGAGCTGGCCGCTTCCGGCCAGTTCGCCAAGGTTTCAGTGGCCTTCCTCGACGAGCCGCCCTTCCTCGACGACCAGCTCGCCGCCAACGCCGACGACGACCTGCTGGTCGTGCCCGATTTCGTCGGCCAAGGCGTCCACACGCGCCGCGACATCCCCGAGGCGCTCGGTCTGAGCGAGGCCGACGGCGGCTTCGCGACCACCCTGACCCACGGCCGCCGCATCTGGTACACCCCGCCGGTCGGCCTCCATCCTGCGGTCGTCGACATCATCGTCGACCGCGCCCGCCAGGCGGCCGAGAGGCTGTGAACCGCCACCCGCACGACCGCCACGCGAACACGATGACCTCCCCTACGCCAGTTGCTCTGGATATTAGTCACATTTTGGCGAGAGCCTTCGTCGTACGCCTTTACCCGTAGTCGTGGTCGTGGTCGTGGTCGTGGTCGTGGTCGTGGTCGCAATCGACACATAGAGCCTTCGACTTCACAACCATGCATCGATTGCGCAAAACTCGAGACAAGGCAACGCCGAAGCAACGGCCGTTGGCCAACGCGTTCGTCCCTTGCGTGACTATCGCGGCCAGCGACTCGAATATTTGTGCTGTTCGTCTACGTCTACGACCACGCTCACGACCACGACCACGTCACAGCACGACGGTACTTGCGAAGAAGTGACTAATAGTCAGGCTAATTGTTGGCGTGCCTGAGGAAATAGAATGTTATTCTCGCGGTGCACGTGCATGTGGGTGTCGCTGGCCAGACGCTCCAGGCGCGCGAGCATATTGCGGTAGCTGGTGCATGCGCCGTCGGGCACGGCATAAGCGTCGCTAAGGTCGCGGATGCGCCGGAGGCGGCCGGCGGCGTGATCGTGCTCGTGGTCGATCTCGTCGAGCAGCTCGGTGACCTTCTCGGCATCGCCCTCGGACGGGCCTTCCTCGTGGACGCGCAAAATGGCCGGGAAGACCCACTCCTCCTCCTGAGCGATATGCGATAGCAGCTCTCGAGCCAGCGCATGGTAGGCGTCGGCGATCTCGTGCAGCTCGGGGTTGGAGTCGCCGTGGACGCGTTCGACCTTGTCGACCAGTTGGCCCAGCGGCTCGAGCTCCTCGCGCAGATAATCGTGATGCGTGTCGACAATATAGTCGATCAGCTCGCCGGGGGAGTCGAACTCGCGGGTGTCGTCCGGCACACCGCGCTCATCGAGCTCGGCGAGTTCGGCGAGGATCTGCTCGACGTCGACGCCCTCCTCCTCGCAGGCTTCGGCGAGTGATGCCGCGCCGCCGCAGCAATAGTCGATTCGATGGGCCTCGAAGATGCGGGCACGCTCGGGATTCTCGAGCACGAGCTCGCCCAATGATGTAGTCGGATTGATGGTGGTCGATTCCATGATGAAACTCCTTTAGGTCGAACGCTTTGATTAGAGAAACCTGGCCCGGTCTCGGTGAATTCGATTGCGATATTGGATGTCTTTTGCTTTTCGTGTCGTTTGCGTCAAAGCGAAAATGGACGTCAATCGGCTTGGGGCTTGGGGAAAGGCAACCTCGAGCCCCACGCCTCAAGCCTCAAGCCGCCTTACGTCTGGAACTGCGGCGCACGCTCGAAGCGAGCACCAGGATAAAGAGGCCGATGGCCACGGCGTTGCCGATACCACCGGCGCGGCGCAGCCCGTCGAGCATGCCCCACTCGCCGGCCAGCCCCAGGTCACCGGCCACGCGAAGCGCCGTCGCAAGGTGCAGCACGACAAGGGGCACATAAAACCTCACGCCGTGGTTCACTCTCACGCCGCTGAGCGCCGGCAGAATGACCTGGGCGTGGGCGAAGACCATCGAGAAGACGAATCCCACGAAGACGGCATGCCAGATGGCGTCGTAGATCAGCCCGGCGCGCACGCCGCCGTGGATGGCGGCGAGCAGGCCGGCGATGGCGAGCCAGAAGTAGCCGGCAAATAATGCGATCGCCATAAAGCGCGGCGCGCCTGACATTCGAATCGTCGAGCGGCCGACGTCGTTTTTGGCCAGCCAGGCGGCCAGCACTAGGAAGCCCACGCCGACGACGCGGACGCCGATATCGAAGGCGAATAACGAGATAATGAGACCTGCAGCCGTGATGCCAAAGCCGGCCCAAAACGGCCAGCGCGAGCGGGTCGCCGCCCGAAACCGCGACAACTCGAGTCGCTCGCCGGCGATGGTGAGTACCAAAAAGCCGGCCCACCAGGGGACGACCTCTGAGATCGGGACGCCGAGCGCCCAGCACAGATTGCCCACCGCCCAGGCCACCGCTCCCAGCCCCATCGCCATCGTAAAGGGCTCCCAGCGGCGAGACAGCAGATGGGCGAAGACGCCCACCAACGCGAAGCCCGCCACGGCAAAGAGCACCGAGCCGAGCCTCATATCGGAGAGCGCGACCAGCGAGAGACCGCCGAGCACGGCCGCCACCGGCGGCAGGTAGCTCCACGCGCTGCGCACCGCGACCGCGCGCTCCATGGAGATGACCGCGCCGAAGAAGGCGCTGACCATCAGCGGGCCGTGATGGTGGACGAGCACCGAGGGCGTAGCGCCCAAAGAGACGCCCATACGCGATAGCCCGCCGAAGACCGCCGCGGCCATCAACAGCGCGGCGCCGACCAGGGTCATCACCGCGACCACGCGCAGAACCGGCGTGACCTTTCCCAGTGGTTTTCGGGGGCGTCTGTTCATGAGCCTCTCACTGTACCTCTAGCCGCCCATTTGTGTGCGGGCTCGCTCGGACATCATCTCCGGGGACCACGGCGGCTCGAAGATCACCGCCACGCACACTTGCTCGACACCGGCAACGCCGTTCAATAAGGCGTCTCGGACGTCTTCCTCGATCACCGCCGACAGCGGGCAGGCCGGCGTGGTCATCGTCAGCACCACGTCGACGCACTCGCCGCGGCGCTCGACGGCGTAGACCAGCCCCAGGTCGACGATATTGATACCGATCTCGGGGTCAATGACGTCGCGCAGCGCCTCCAGAAGCGGCCGGTTGTCGTCGGTCGCCGTGACTGGGACGTCGTCGGGGCCAATGGCGTCGGTATCGATGGCGACCTCGGCCTGTGCGCCGTCGGCGCCGGACTCCTCGACAGCGTCGTCTCGCGATGCGCCGAGTAGCTTGAATAGGTCCATGGTCGAGGTCCTCCGAGCAGGTGGATGTGGCGAGGGCAACGTTACGCACCAGAGTAAACACGTCAAGTGACGATTTTACGTTTTATTCGTCGGCGGTGCCGGACGTCTCCTGGGGTGGGTCGATCTGAAATTCGTACACGCAGGCGGGATGGCCGTCGGGCATATACTCCACGCGGGTCAAGTCGCGTTGCAGCGCTTGCTCGAGGAATTGCGCCTCCAACCGGCAGGGCAGCCGGGTGGCGCGCACGGCCTCGGAGAACGGACAATTACACTCCCGAATCGAGACCCCGTCGTCTTCGACGCCGATCTCGGGGACGAAGCCCTCCTCGGCCAAAAACTGCTCGACGACCGCCAGGCGCTCTTCGATGGTCGTCGCCTCGGCGGCCTCGAGGCGGCCGACCAACTCCTCTTTGCGTTCTCGCCACATTTGGCGGAAAAAATCGTCGATCAGCCCCGGATAGCCCTGCTGGACCAGAAATTCGAGCACTTTGCCGAATTGTTGGGCGTCCTGGGAGGGAAAGAGCCGCTTGCCGGCCTCGGTCAGCCGGTATCGCAGGGTCGGCCGGCCCGGCCCGTCGGGCACGCTGTGACTCTCGAGCAGGCCCTTGTCCTGGAGGCGGTCGAAGTGCTGGCGAATGGTCGTCTCGGCCAGCTCCAGCGCCTCGATCGTCTCATCGACGGTGACCGTCCCCTGGCGCTTGATGAATCGCACAATGCGCATGCGGGAGGGGGAGAGCAGGTTTAAGAGGTCATCGGTCGCCAAGGAAGCTCCTATGCTCGATTCGGTGTGGTTCTTCGAGTTTGATTTGACAGCGGCACCGCACGTCTCTATACGTTAACTCGTCACTTGGAGAGTTTACTCCTTGACGCCGGTTCAGATTAGTTTGTATAGCCGGGCTGTCAAGGTGATAAGCCGCCGTGACAGGCAGATCATATCGAAGATCTGCCATTTTAGACACCACCGGTCCTGCGAGCCAACTAAACTCGCCGGCCGGCCTAAACACCCACTGGAGGTAATATATGTCAGATGTACAAGAGTTGGACGTCACCAAAATCGAGCCCCGCCAAAAGCACCCGACCATCTTCAGGACCTTTGACGCGCTCGACGAAGGGGAATCCTTCGTGCTCGTCAACGACCACGATCCCAAGCCGCTTCGCTACCAGTTTCAGGCCGAGCGGCCCGACGCCTTCGACTGGGAGTACCTCGAGCAGGGACCGGGCACGTGGAAGGTGCGCCTGACCCGCAACGGGTGAGTCGCAAGCCCGGGAGGCGCAACGGATATCCAGGCCAGGCACACCGGTGCGCCTCCCGCTCGACTCAACCCGAGCAGTTCCTTCGAAATGTTGATATTGGCGCAGAGGGATCATGCAATCCGACCTCATACCTTCCGGAGATGTCGAACGCGCGCGGCGCCCGCTGACGGTGGGCAAGACGCGCGTCGACCGACTCGACGACGTCGACCCGAGGCTGACCAGGCTGATCACGGCCTACCTGGCTTGTGCGACCTTTTGGCTGGTCGTCGGCACATCGGTGGGGCTCTTCCTGGGCTTCGCTCTGATGTGGCCGGACGTCTCCCAGGTCTCCTGGCTGTCGTTTGGCCGGCTGCGGCCGGTGCACACCAACACTGTCTTCTGGGGCTGGAGTTCGCTGGGGATGCTCGGCCTCGCCCACTACGTGGTGGCCAAGACCTCTCGGGCACGGCTGCACAGCTATAAGCTGGGATGGGTGGCGCTGGCGCTCATCAACCTCTGTGTGATTGCCGGCGACGCGTTGCTCATCGCCGGGGTCAACAACGCCGGCCAAGAGTACCGGGAATATATCTGGCCGGTCATGGCGCTGTTCGGCGCGGCGCTTGTGCTCGTGGCGGTCAATTTTTACCGCACGATCCGCGCCCGCCGGACCCGTGAGATTTATATCTCGAATTGGTGGATCTTGGCGGCGGTGCTGTGGACGCTGACGCTGGCGGTCATCGCCTATCTGCCCGGCTACCAGGAGGGGCTCGGCCAAACGCTCATCCAGGGCTACTACATGCACCAGGGCGTGGGCATGTGGTTTACGCCGATGGTGCTCGGGCTGACCTACTATTTTTTGCCGCGCCTGCTCGACACGCCGATCTACTCGTATTCGCTGGGGGCGCTGGCGTTTGGCACCCAGTTGTTGTTCTACACGATGATCGGCTCGCATCACTTCGTCTTTAGTCCCATCCCGTGGTGGCTCCAGACGGTGGCGATCATCTTCAGCATCGGCATGATCATCCCGGTGGTGGCGGGCACGGCCAACTTCGCGCTGACCGCGCGTGGCCACTGGGGCGCCATCCGAAAGAGTTACGCGCTACCATTTATCGCGGTGGGCATCTTCTATTATCTGGTCGGCTCGCTCCAGGGATCGATCGAGGCGCTTCGCACGGCCAATTTGTACTGGCACTTCACCAACTTCACCGTCGGCCACTCGCATCTGACGATGTACGGCTTCGTGGCCTTTCTCATCTGGGGCGGCGTCTACGGGTTGCTACCCCGGCTGACCGGCCGCGAGCCGGCCCAGCTGGCCGTGGGCATGCACTTCTGGCTGGCCTTCGTGGGGCTGGCTAGCTACGGGGTGTCGATGTCGGTCGGCGGCACCGCACAAGGCGTAAGTTGGCTGGCCGGCGAGCCGTTTATGGAGTCGGTGCGCACCATGGCGCCTTATTGGGTGTGGCGAGCGGTCGGGGGCACCCTGATGTTCGTGTCGCACCTGATCTTTGCCTACAACCTGTGGACGATGACGCCGCTTTCTGAGGTATCAGTCGCCGAGGAGGTCTCCCGTGATTGACCTGCACGAGAACGCTCGCATGCTCTTTGGCACCGCCTGGGCGGTATTCGTCGCGTTGAGCTTCGCGGTGGCCATCGGCCCGGCGATGTGGAGCCAGGCAAATAACGAGCCGGTGCCCGCCTCGAGGCCGCTCGACGCCGAGGAGCAGCGCGGCCTGGACGTCTATATCTCCGAGGGCTGCGTCGCCTGCCACACCCAGCAGGTGCGCCCCATCGACGCCGACGAGCCCTTCGGCCGGCCGTCGGTGGCCGGCGATTATGCGCGCCTCGACCGCGAGGGCGTTTTCACGGGGACTCCGGCGCTGCTCGGCTCGCAGCGCACCGGGCCGGACCTGTCCAACGTCGGCGAGCGCCAACCGAGCGGCACCTGGCATCTGATCCATCTATATAATCCGCGGGCGGTGGTCGAAGACTCGGTCATGCCCGCCCACCCGTGGCTGTTTCGCGAGGTCGACAACCCCGACGACGGTCAGACGGTCGTCGAGATGCCCGAGCCTTATGGTCCCGACGACAAGAAAGTCGTGGCCACCGAGCGCGCCGAGGCGCTGGTCGCCTACCTTCAGAGCCTGAAGCAGCCGCCGCTGCCAGAGGGATCCACGGCGGCCTCCGGGGGAGCAAACGAGTCCTCGCAAGACGGCTCGAAGAGCCCGGGCGCTTCGCTATACGAGCAAAAATGCGCCAGCTGCCACGGCGCCGACGGCAGCGGCGTGCCCCAGACGTTTCCGCCGCTGGCAGGCGACCCGGTCGTCACCGCCGACAAGCCCGATGATCACGTCCGCATCGTCCTCGAGGGTATGCAGGGAGTCAGCATCGACGGCGTCGACTACTCGGCGGCCATGCCCGGCTTTGCCGACAGCCTGAGCGACGCTGACATCGCCGCCATCGTCAACCACGAGCGCACAAGCTGGGGCAACGATGCCCCGACGATCACCGCCGAGGAGGTCGCCGAGCTGCGCGAGGCCGTCGAGGCCGGCGCCGAAGAATCTGGAGGCGACGATGAGTGACGAGACGAGCCACAATGAGACGACGCAACACGGGGCGAGCTCCAACGAGACAGTCGGCGACGCCGGCCAGACCCATTGGGCGCACACCCGCGCCGAGGGCCATCACTCCATGCCCCAAAGCGACGGCCCGACGGCGGCCGACTGGGCGGTGGTCGTGGTGTCGGTGGTCATCGTCGTCGTCTCGATCGTGCTGAGCATTCGCTACCTCTTTCGCCCCGGTGAGCAGGATCCCGACCACATCAAGCGTCGAATCTTGCGTGATAAAGGAGGCTCCGATGAGTGATATGAAGCCGAGCGACGATCGCGTCGAATTCGAAGGGGACGAGGACTGCTGGGTGTCGGTGTATCTGGATGACGCAGACGAGCCGCTGGCCCATTACCGGCCGCCGGGCAAGCTGCAGGTCGACACACGAAATATCGCCGATGGCGAGCACGTGCTGCGCATCGAGGCCGCCGATGATGACGGCGCACTGGGCGTGCGCGAAGTGCCCTTCCGGGTGCGAAATGGCCCGGCCATCACCGTCGACGGCATCCGCGAAGGTGAGCTCGTCCGCGGCGATCTCTCGTTGATGGTCCACGCATTCAGCGGCGCCGAGCGCGAGGACTGGGAGCCCGCGCGCGCCGAGAGCCCGACGCCCATCCCCACCTGGCTGTGGATCTTGGCGATCATCATCTTCGCCTGGGGGATGTTCTATACGCTGTCCTTTTTGTTCCCCTACGAGGACTTTGCCGAGGCGCCGACGTGGCGCCCTGCCGCCGTCGAAGCGGAGTAGACTGGCCAAATCACAACCGGGGCGACCTCAACGGCGCCCCGCCCTCTTTTGCTTCAAGGAGTCCCCCATGACCTTCGTGATCACCGAACCCTGTTTGGGCACCTGCGACACCTCATGTGTGGAGGTCTGCCCGGTCGACTGCATCCACGGGCCGATGTCGGTTGACGAAATCATGAGCATCAAGATGAACGGCGACGAGGCGAAGCTCGCTGACATCCAGCTGTTCATCGACCCCGACATCTGCATCGACTGCGGCGCCTGCGAGCCGGAGTGCCCGGTCGAGGCCATCTTCGAGGAGTGGGATGTGCCCGACCAGTGGGAGGAGTATATCGACCTGAACGCGGCGTTCTTCGAGGCGTGATTTAAACCGGGGCCCTCATGCGGTAGATTGGCGGCGTCACCAGTCATATTCGAGGTCGTATCCGATGCTGCTCGAGACCGTCCCAGACTCTCTTTATTATCGCGCACCGGTGGCCGACGACGCCGACGTGCGGCTTCGCTACCTGGGCACGGCCGGTTTTGTGGTCGAGGGTGCGGGGCGAACGTTGGTCATCGATCCGTTCGTGAGTCGGCCCAGTCTGCGACAGACGATCTTCAAGCCGCTGGAGCCCGACGAGGCGCTCATCGCCGAGACGATCCCGCGCGCCGATGACGTGATCATCGGCCACGCCCACCACGACCACGTGCTCGACGCCCCGTGCCTGTGCCGGCAGACCGGCGCGCGGTTTATCGGCTCGCCAGATGCCTGCAACGTCGCGCGGGCGGCGGGGCTTAGGGCCGCCCAGATCGTCGAGACCCGAGGCGGCGAGTCTATCGCCTCGGGCCCGGCGACGCTGACCGGCCTGCCCTCGGAGCACGGGCGGGTGTACTTCAATCGGGTCAGCCTGGCCGGCAATATCCCCGAGCCGCCGCCCTGGCCCGCCCGAGTCACCGACTTTCGCCACGGGCTGGTGCTCAACTGGCATATCGAGCTCGCCGGCGTGAATATCATCCACATCGACACCGCCGAATTCTTCGCCGACCAGCTACGCGGACTGGAGTGCGACGTGCTGTGTCTGTGCGCCATCGGGCGCAAATACCGGCCCAATTATGTCGTCGAAGCCGTCTCTCTGCTCCAGCCCAAGGTCGTCGTCGCCTGTCATTGGGATTGGTTTTTTACGCGGTACGCAGACACGCCCAAATGCCTACCCGGCGTGGACCTGCCCGGCTTTGTCGACGAGATCGTGTGCGCCGGCGCCCAAGCGGTGGTGCTCCCGTTCGACGGCGCCCTCGGCGTACACGCGCGGGGTTAGATCACCTCGCCACTGACGGCATATGCCGGCGGGCGAAGTCGTAGGCGTTCTTCCAGGCGATTTTCTCGACGAGTTCGTCGACGCCGATGCTGTCGATCTGGCGGGTGTGGCGCTGCTCGTGGAGCAGGTCGCGCAGGTCCTCGGCGAAGGTGGGGAAGTCGACGACGGTGGCGTAGCGGCTGACCGGGTCGATCATGCCGTCGAAGTCACTGCCGATGCAGATGCGGTCCCAGATGGTGCGCTTGTCGGCGTCGTCCAAGCGATCGTCGTTCATGATGACGTCGACGATGCCGAAGATCTGGTTGAGCATGATGTGGGGCCACTGGCTGTAGGGCACCTTCTGGCCGGGCGGCACGCCGACGATGCGCTGGTCGAAGCTCACGCCGTATAGGCCCTCGGAGCTGTGGACCATCCGGACGTCTTCGTCGGCGGTGTTGATGCCCCAGGCGTAAAAGGGGTTTCGGTGCCAGTTGTCGTCCTCGGCGGGGCCGTTGGCGATCAGCTCGTCGAGGCCGGCGACGCCGGTGTGGGCGGAGTGGCTGCAGATGACCGGGATCTTGGGGAACTTGTCGCGCTCGGCCTCGCTTCGTTGGGCGTGGCAGGCGTTATAGGGACGCACGACCTCGTCGTAATACTCCTGGCGAGTCAACGGGCTCATATGCCGGGTGTCGATGAGGATGCGCCGGCCGCCGCGGTCGTCGAGGTTGGCGTCGAGGTCGAGGAGCTCGCGGACGATCCGCAGGCCGAGCTCGTCTCGCTTCTCGAAGCCCTCGTGCATGCGCGGGTTCTGGTCCATGACCAGGTTCGCCGCGTCGATGAGGCTGTGAGCGTGGCCGCAGATGCCGTTGTCGAAGTGGTGGGCCAGCGTCAGATAGAAGATCGGATAGGGCAACTCTTTGAGACGCTGGATGCGCTCGAAGATCACCTCGTCGTCGACGCGCGTGCCGTCGGGCCCCATCGAGAAGACATGGCCGCCCTCGATGGACATCAAGACGGCGAGGTCCTCGCCGCCCTCCACGCACTCCTCTAGGGTGTCGAGGCCGTCGACGAGGTGGTAGCGGCCGTCGACTTCGTGATGCCTGGCGCCGCCATCGTGGGGCAACGGCAACTCGACGCTTTCTTGCTGGCCGTTTCGGTTGAGATAAAACTCGTACTCGCGCTCGAATTCGTCCCAATAATCATAGTCTTCGGACAGCAAATAGCGCACACGACCCATGCCGTATTTGAGGAAGATGCGATGCATGATCGCGCGCAGCGGGCCGCGGTTTCTGGCCACCGCCATCAACCTCTTGGCGGCCGCCATCGGCTCACCGCGCACCAATTCGGTGGCGCTCTGAGCGGCGGTGACCCCCGAGACCAGCTTGAGCAACTCCGGGATAAAATTGTCGAGCTCGTGGTCGCCGCCCTGGAAAAACCCGCGCTCGATGGGCGTGATCGAGGCAAAGACCAGGCGGGTTTGGCTGTGGGCGAGTTGGGCGAAGCTAGCCTGAGAGTACTCGGCGGCGCGCTTGCCCTCACGCATATGGCCGAGATTGGTCTCCAGGACATGCCAGGGGTGGAACCGCTCCGGATCGCCCTCCACATCCGGATCATTTCGCATGCGGTGAAAACCGAACATGGTCGGATGGCAATGCAGGTCGGCGAATTGTTTGGCCATGGTAATCGCTCGGTGAAGACGTATTGTTCTGGACACCGAAACTATTAGCGTTCAACCTATGGCCAATCAAGCTCAGAAGCTGGCGTATGAACCAGAGTATTCGGCGATGAAGGAACTACCGATTCATATCGATCGAGTCGTCCAGGGGCAAAGAGACGTCGTGATCGTTTCACTATCGCGGGTCGACGAAGCGTCGATGAACGCCCTGGAGAAGCTGATCGACGAGGAGTCACCCGACACGGTCTGCCTGGGGATCGACGCGAAACGATTCGAGTGGACCTCCGATCAGGACGGGCGCGAGGCGATCGACCTGGTCGAGATCATCCACGGCGGCCAGACCGACCTGCTGGCCTCGTACCTTGCCATGAGCGCGCTCCATCGAAAATTCGCCAAATTCGTCGGTGTGCTCCCCGGTGAGGAGATGCAGGCGGCGGCCCGAGCGGCGCACGCCTGCGGTGCGACCGTGGAGATGGTCGACCGCAGCATGGTCGCCACCTGCCTGCGCGCCTGGCGGCTGAGCTCGCGCTGGCATCGCGCGAAGCTGTCGTGGCTGTTTACCCGCGGCCTCTTCAAGCGCACCGAGATGCGCGACGAATCCGGCGACGCTGACCAGTCCGACCCATCCGACGCCCCAGGCGATGCCGCTGCATGCGAACGCCTCGAGCAGGTGCGCGCCGCCATGACGCGTGGCGTCCCGCTGGCCTGGTGGACCTTCGTCGACGAATCGTCGCGATATATGGCCGGGCGTATCAGTGAGATCGAGGGCGATAAGATCCTCGTGGTGACCTCCCCTGCGCATACGCCGAGCCTTCGAGAGCAGCTCGAGCAGCCCCCCGACGGGGCCGAGCAGGCCGAGCTCGACAAGATCCCCGAGAAGACATTTGCCTCGCGCGCCCTGCCCTGGGTAATCACCGCCGCGATCATCGGGATGTTCATCGGCGGCTTCGCCTACGGCGACCTCGACAAGGTCCAGGATGCCGCGGTCGCCTGGGTCTTGGCCAACGGCGCCTGCGGAGGGCTCGGCGCGATCCTATCGCTGGCCCACCCCGCCACGGTCGCCGCCGTGTTCATCTCGGCGCCGATCGTGTCGCTGAACCCTGCAGTGGGCGCCGGGCTGGTGGGGGCGTTGGTCCAGGCGCGGGTCGTACCGCCCACGCTACGCGACATGGAGCGTGTCGGTGACGACTTGTCGCAGATCAGCGGCTGGTGGCGAAACCGCCTGGCCCGCCTCTTCGTCATCTTCGTGCTCAGCAACCTGGGCAGCACCATCGGCACCTTCGTCGCGCTGGCCTGGCTGCCCGATGTATTCTGACCGAGCGGTTGGTGTTTGCAGTACGGGCGCTCTCGGCTATACTTTGACGGCATTCAGACTACATTCGCAGCCAAACGATGCAATCAGTAGCTCTCGATTTTTCGCGCGCCCACCTCTCGCCCGTATCTCCGGCCGCGCTTTTCGTGGTGTTCGGACTATTCTGTATGGGACTGCCGGCGCTCGCGAGCGCCCAGGTAGAGGGGGATCAACCCACCTCCGAAGAGGTCATCGAGCCGCCGACCGAAAAAATCGCCGCCGAGGATGAGTCCGAAGAGGCCGACGGGCTCGAGTTGGAGTTCGCGCCCAGTTATCGGGTGCGCAACATCAATATCCGACCGCTGGACTTGAACGGCGAGAAGGTGCGCAACGTCGACTGGACCGAGCAGCGCTTTCGGCTCGACGCCGGCCTGATCAAGCCGAAGGTGGGCGCCATTCATGTCCAGATGGACGCCCTCGACGGGGTGTTATTTGGCGACAACGGCCGCTTCGGACAGTCCCCGGCGTCGAACTCCGGGGTGTCGATCGCCGCCAAGCGGCCCAATACGGTCGGCTGGGGGATCGGTCTGGAATCAGGAGGCGACCCGCTCGACCCGGACAGCTACGTGCCGGTGCTCGAGGAGCGCGACCTGATCGGGATCAACTATCTGTACGCAGACGTCTTCTTGCCGGTGGGGCTGTTGCGCTTCGGGCGCCAGCCTCTGAACTACGGGGCGACGATCTCGGCTCACGACGGCGGACACCACAACCGGTGGGGTGTCAGCGAGTACTCCGACGGGGTCGATCGCATCCTGTTCGGCACCAAGCTCGACGAGGCCTACCGGATGATGTCGGGCGGCTCGGGCGGGCCGGACCTGTCGATGGACAACGGAATCATCTGGGCGCTGTTCTACGACCTGATGAAACAGGAATCCCAGCCGGTGCTCGGCGGCAGCCTGCGCCAGTTGGGCACCTCGCTGCAATTTTTGAAGCGCGAGGCCGATTGGGGCGGGTTGGATTGGAACGGCCTGAAGTTGACTGCCAACGCGGTCTATCTAAATGACGACCAATTCAACACCGACGCGTTCGGCATGCCGGTGATTCTGGAAGGTAGCCTCGAGAACGTCGATCTGACGCTGCAATATATCCACCTTCGCGGCTCCACCCGTGAGATCTCGGAGGGCTTCGCCGCGCTGACCGGCGACGACGCGACCGACCAGGACATCCGCTCGCACGGGGCCCACGGGGTGCTCGACGTCGAGTTGGGGCCGGTGGTCTTGACCATGCAGGCCGATTACGCCAGCGGCGACCCCGACCCGCAGCCCGACAACCCGGTGACCTCGTTTAGCTTCGCCCGTGACCTCAACGTCGGACTGCTCTTATTCGAGCGCGTCATGGCCTTCGAGTCGGCACGCTCAGTGGCCGTGGGCATCGAAAACCTCGCCTCGGCCGATCTGAACTCGTTTCCGCTGACCGAGGTGCGCACCGAGGGCCGCTTCACCAATGCATTGGCATTGTTCCCCCAAGCTTATGTAGACTTGGTCAAGACACCGACTCACCGTCTCCATACGCGCGCCGGAGTGCTCATGGCCTGGCCCGCGACCAGCGGCGGTGTGGTCGACCCGATCATGACCAGCCTGCGCCTGGACGGCGAGGAGCTCGACGACGACGCGGTCAACTTTCACGGCGGGTCACCGGGTGATTATTACGGGACCGAGCTCGACCTGCAGGTTGGCTACGGGTTTCGCGAGATCTTCAACTTTATCGTCGAAGGAGCGGTGCTCTTCCCGGGCAATAGTCTCGAGGACGAGCACGGCGACGCGGTAAACTCTTATCTTGTGGAGGCACGTTTTGAAGTCGCGCTATAGGACTCCGATATCAATAGGTTCGCTCCCGACGGCCGCGCTGGTCGCCGCGGTGGGCATCGCGCTGATCTGCGCCGCCGGCTGCGCCGAATACAACGCGCCTCCCGAACCCCGCCTGGTTAGCTCCGAAGACGGGGCCTTCGAGGAAGGCACCGCGCTGGAGATCGAGTTTACCGAACCCATCGACCCGGACACCTTGGAGTTGAGCGTGTGGCCGAATAAGCGGGATCCCGAGGGCGAGATCAGACAATCGGTCCAGCCGATGGTCGAACCTTGTGCCCCGAAGGACTCTCCGTGCGGCGATCTGACCATGACGCTCGCCGAGGACGCCGAGAGCGTCACCGTCGAATTGCAGGGTGATCTCGGCGAGCCCGGTCGCCCTTTGCTCTTGGAGGTCTTGCCCGGGTTGGCCGACCCCGAGGGAAATGAGACCGGCATCAACTACCTATTCGGCTTCCAATATCGCGGCAGAACCCAGCAAAATGCCGAGCCGGTCGAGTTCGACGACGGCATCTATATCATCGGCGCGAGCGTCCAAAACCCGCTACCCGCAGTGCTGACGCTGGTCAGCGATCTTCGCGTGCTCGAGGAGGGCGACTTTGCCCTGGCGGGCGCATCGGGCAAGACCTACGAGGACGCCTCCAAGGAGAGCATCGATCCCGACGACGTCTATGTGAATACGACCGCGAAGGGCTGGACGGTCTACGCGACGGGCTTCGTCACCTTGCAGGAAGACGGCACCCGGCTGCTCGAGACCGAGCCCTTCGACGCCTTCGTGCCGCTGGGCATGTTCGACCTCCACCTAGACCAGGTGCGCCTCTACGCGACTATCGAGGAGGACGAGTCGGGTCATGACTCTCTCGACGGAACACTATCCTTCGAGCAAATCCGGCTGGTCAACGACGACCAAGAACAGGTCTTCGAGGGCGACACCACCGCGATGCGCGGCAAATTCGTGCCCGAAGACAAGCGGCTCGAAGGCAGTCCGGACTTGTGCACGGATCTATGTGGCGGAGTCGTCGGCCACTGCGAGCCGCCGGAGGATTTTCCGCCGGCTGAATTTTGCGAATAGCCGTTCCGCCCCGACTTGCTTCTCCCGACCGAGAACGACTCATGAAGCTGACGCGCCTCATACCGACGATATTCGTCGCTCTCTTTGTCCTCGCGGCTGCGAGCCACGCGGTCGCCCAAGACCGCGATTCGCTGTCGAAGGGAGAGATTCACGTCTCCACCGAAGACGTAAAGGGAAGCGATGTGCCCAGCATGAAGATGACCGCGGTGATCGACGCCCCGCCCAAGAAGGTCTGGGAGCTCGTGTCCAATTGCGATAAATACGAGAGTCGCATGCCCAATATCAACGAGGCGCGCGAGCTCAAACGCGAAGGCAATAAAGTCTTTTGTGAAGTCGAAGTCGACCTGCCCTTCCCGCTGTCCAACCTGACCGCCGTCACCGAAGCCGTCCACAAGACGAGCTCGAAAAGGTGGAGCCGTACATGGACGCTGATCCGAGGCGATTATAGCGTCAATAATGGCAGTTGGGTGCTCAGCCCGTTCGACACCGAGGGCAAGCGCACGCTGATCGTCTATACGGTCCACGCCGACCCGGACACCTTTGTGCCCGACTGGGCTCGTGAGAAGGCCCAGAAGTCTTCGTTTCCGGACCTCATCGAGCGACTTCGCGATGAGGTCAAAAAGCTATAGCCCCTCCTCCCTCGCCTCCAGTTCACTCATCCAGATAGCGCACGCCCACGTAGTCCTGCGGGCGCAGCGGCAGGTCCAGAAGCGGGCGGCGTTCGTGGCGCCGGGCGAACAGAAACGGGCGGCGCTCGAAGCGAGTGGGAAAATAATTCATGTGAAAGAGCGTGTCGGCCCCTCGCTGCATCAGCGACTCGGTCTGCTCGAGGCGTCCGCGTAGCGAGGCGTCGCGGCACCCCGCGATAGCTTCGTCGACGGCCGCCTCATCCCAGGCAGTCGGCTCGAACGCCTCGTCCTCCGAAGCGGCTTTGTCCTGGGCGGCCGGACGCGGCTCATTTCCGTCGCGCCAAAGCGGCGTCTTGCCGTCGCAGCCGAACGGATCGACCGCTTTACCGTCGAGCCACACGTTGTAGTGAATGTGGGGGGCACTCCACGGAAAAACTGCGACCATATCGACCCCCGAGGCTCCCGACAGCGCCACCGGCTCACCGCGGCCGACGCGGTCGCCGACCTCGACGAGCGCGCGTCCGAGGTGGTTGGAGGTGGTCATCACCCCCGAGCCGTGGTCGATGATCACCTTGAGCCCGCCGCGGTGAAATTCATTGCAAACCCGCACGACGATCCCCGGCGCAGCCGACACGACCACCGTGCCCACCGGTACGGTAAAGTCGGTGCCGTTGTGGCTGTCGTAGGTGCACTCCCCGCCGCGGTAATCTCGCACCTGGGTTTTGCGGACCGACCAGCCCTCCTCGGGCGGCGTCTGGGTGTGGTTGAAGAGGTTGTAGAGAGGAGCCCGGCGGTCCGACGGCCTCCAGCCCATCCAGGTCAGCAGACTGAGGCGAGGTCGCAAGATCTTGAGGCTGGACAACCCGAAGCGAGACGGCGGTGTGTGCTCGTCTCCTTTGAGCATCATCGCAGCCTCAGCGAGGCGCTTAGGGAGTGGGTTGAGGCCGAAGACCTCGGCCAATGACAACGATGAGCGCGATTCGTGCGTCATAATAGTCGCTCCAGTAATTGGTCTAGCGAGCAACACAGGAGGCTCGACGTGCCCGCCGAGCTTCTCGTGACATGTATGCGATGGAGCATTCCTATCATTGCCGAGCACGAATGTCGAGGCTTTAACCGATCGGTCAGCCATCCTCGTCATTTCTCGAATCGACGCAGAGCCAGCTGTATTTGACCGGAAAGTTCGGGGGCGATAACTCTGGAGGCAGTCATCTACCCACATGCTGGTCGACCCCATGAAGCACCTTACGATCGTACTCGCCTTCGCTGCCGCGGCCCTACTCGGATGCTCTGACGACGCGGACAACCCGGCCTCTACTGGTGATGGTGGCGTGCAGGAGGACGCGTCGGACACCTCCGATGAGACACCCGACACCGGCGCAGATGCCCAGCCCCTTGCAGATACACGCGTGGATGGAGGGAGTGACGGCGGTGCAGACACGAGCGCAGACGCCGGTTCGACGGACCCGCTGGGCTGCCCTGCGCTGGCCGGGAGTGGGGGCGAGACGATTCGCGTCACACCGAGTCAGGCGGCGGACCTGCCCCAAATCGTCAGGGATGCTGCGGCCGGCGCGACCATCGTATTGGAAGATGGAACCTACGAGATCGACCAGATATTGGCGTTTCGCAAAGATGGAGTCACCATGCGCTCGGCGTCCGACGACGCCGCCGCGGTGATCATCGACGCCAACTACGAGGTCACCGAGCCGGTCTTCATCACTGCTTCGGACGTGACCGTCGCCCATATCACCATCACTCGCGCGATCGACCACCCGGTCCACGTCACCCCCGCCGGCGACGGCGCACCGGACGTGACGGGCACATTGCTGTACGGACTGCGGATCATCGACGGCGGCGAGCAATTCGTGAAGGTCAACCCCAACGGCGCTCGAGATGCGTGGGTCGACGACGGCCGCATCGAATGCTCCTATTTCGAGATGACCGACCAAGGCCGCCCGAACGTCGAGCGCAACCCGGGAGGCTGCTATACCGGAGGCGTGGACGTGCACTCCGGGCGCGGCTGGGTGGTGCGCAATAATGAGTTCCACGATATCTACTGCGCCGGGGAGGGGCTGGCCGAGCACGCCGTGCATTTTTGGAGCGCCTCGCGGGATACGCTGGTCGAGAATAACCTGATCGTCAATTGCGCCCGCGGCGTCGGCTTCGGGCTGGTCGAAAACGGCAATACCCGCCCCTGGGCCGATGATCCCTACCCCGACGCCGGGTATGTCGGCCACTACGACGGGCTCATTCGCAACAACGTCATCTACGCGGACAACCCGTGGTTCGACACGGGCATCGAGCTGGCCCAGGCACGCGGCGCAGGCGTCTACCACAACACGGTCTTCTCGACCGACGAGGCTACCGGCTTCTTTAGCTCCATCGACTATCGGTTCTCGAGCACCGACGTCGAGATTCGCAACAACCTGGTCCGGCGCATCACGCAGCGAAACGAAGCACAGGGCGAGGTCGACCACAACCTGGAGAATATCGACGCGGCGCTATTCGTTGACCCGGCAAACCTCGATTTTCACTTGCGCGATACGGCCGCGGCCGCCATCGATAGCGGTGTCGTCGTCGATGAGGCGGGCATAGACATCGACGGCGAGACACGCGATAAGGGCGACGGCCCCGACCTGGGCGCCGACGAGTGGTAGTCGGCCCTACAAATACAAACCAGGCTTCAGAGAGGAAAACCAGCCATGAGCAAGCTCGAGATCGGAACACCCGGGCAAAACGACGCCCTTCGTCTATTGATGTTGGGGTCTGGAGAGTTGGGCAAAGAGGTGCTCATCGAAGCCCAGCGACTCGGCGTGGAGACCATCGCCGTAGATAGCTACGACGGGGCGCCGGCGATGCAGGTCGCGCATCGCTCTCACGTCATCGATATGCAAGACGCCGAGGCCCTGCGCGAGCTCGTCGAGCGGGAGGAGCCCGACTTCATCGTCCCCGAAATCGAGGCCATCGCCACGACGACCCTCGAGGAGCTCGAGGCCGAGGGCCATAACGTCATCCCGACCGCCCGCGCCACCCGACTGACCATGGACCGCGAAGGCATCCGCCGGCTGGTGGCCGAGGATCTCGGCCTTCGCACCTCCCCGTATGCCTTTGCGGGCAACGAAGAGGAGTTCCAGGCAGCCGTCGACGAGGTCGGCGTGCCCTGCGTGGTCAAGCCGGTGATGTCCTCGAGCGGAAAGGGCCAGTCGGTCATCGAGGACCGCGAGCGCGCGCTGGACGCCTGGGAGTATGCGATGGCCGGCAGCCGCGGCAAGGCTCAGCGCGTCATCGTGGAGGGCTTTGTCGACTTCGACACCGAGATCACGCTGTTGACCGTGCGCCACGAAGCCGGCACGAGCTTCTGCGCGCCGATCGGCCACCGCCAGGAAGGCGGCGACTATATGGAGTCGTGGCAGCCCGAGCCGCTGGCCGACGCCGTTCTGGCCGAATGTCAGCGCATGGCCGACCTCGTCACCGCTGAGTTGGGCGGGCGTGGCCTGTTCGGCGTGGAGTTCTTCGTCGACGGGGACACCGTCTACTTCAGTGAGCTGTCTCCCCGCCCCCACGACACCGGGATGGTGACGATGGTCAGCCAGGAGCTGAGCGAATTTGCGCTCCACGTGCGCGCCATCCTCGGCCTGCCCATTCCCGAGATCGCCCTGCTCTCGCCGGGCGCCTCGCATGTGGTGTTAGCGACCGAAGACGGCGAGGCGCCGGTCTTTACGGTCGGCACCGACGCCCTGCGCACCCCGGGCACCCACCTGCGACTCTTTGGAAAGCCCACCACCCGCCCCGGCCGGCGCATGGGCGTGGCCCTCGCCCGGGCCGAGTCGGTCCAGGAAGCCAGAGAGCGCGCCGAGGAAGTGGCCGACGCCGTGGCGGTCTCCAACGCCGAGGGTTAATATGGGTGCTACACCGTCATTTCGCTCCGCGAATGACGTGTCCGTATTTGACAACGGCGACGAATATGCCGCCGCCGACGGCGTTGCCGAGCGTGGCGAGGATGAGGAACGGCAGGTAGTCCTCCACAAATGTGATCTCGGGTGACATGAACAGCCCGAACAGGACTTCGACGTTGCCCGCGATGGAGTGAGGGAGGTGGAGGACGCCGATCGTGGCGGTGACCAGCCAGATGATGAGCAGCTGGCTCACCTTATTCTCGGCGAGCGCCAGCAACCACGCCAATAAGCCCATCAGCCAACCGGCGAAGACGCCCGCGATAAATAGCCAGGGCAATTCGTGGGTGACGAGCTTCAGCGCGATGGTCTCGAACGCTTCCGGCGTGACCACGCCGATACCCGGCATCAACTGGACCGCCAACAGTGTAAACGCGGCCCCTCCGATCAGGTTGCCGACGTAGACCAACCCCCACAGGCGAGCTAGCTGACCGATCGACGCCTGCCCGTCGAGGACCGGGATTACCGCCACGGTCGTGTGTTCGGTGAACAGCTCGGATCGGCCCAAGATCACGAAGATGAACCCGATGGAGTAGGCGCTCGCCAGCAGCAACTCGGTGGTGAGATCGCCGAAGCTGCCTTGCGAGAGGGTGAGGATGGCTGCCATCAGCAACGGGCCGAAGCCGATGTCGAGACCGGCCGAGACGCTGGATAAAAAGAGCCCGAGCTTCTCGCGGTTGAGTTCGTGCAGTCCACTGTAGATCAATGAGTCGAGCGCGTCTCGCGTCGGCGTCTGCTCCATAACGATATCTTCCCAGCTTCGAGGACATCCATCTTCTTATCCCTACTTTCCTACCGGTACGACGAGCCGCAAGCAAACGTCTCGGTGCGCGCGCTGTAATATCAGCCCAGCATGCCCCCAAAAATGGCGTTCATCACCCCGCTGGCCGATTTGACCGCGATGTAGATCGAAAAGATCACCAAGGTGCTGTTGGCCAAGTTGAGCTTCCAGCCGTTGGTACGCGTGCCCATGACCTGACGGTCGTTGACCGCCCAGAACAGCATGGCCGCGGTGATCGGCAGGCCTAAGACGCCGTTGTAGGCCGGAAAGAGAGTGACCATCTCCACGACGCTCAGTCCGGTGAAGTGCGCCACGACGGGGCTGAGCGTGCCCAGCATCACGCCGGCGGCGTAAATAAACTGGAAAGACGGGCTGGTCTGTTGCTTCTCGGGGTGGTCGACCGCCTCGAGAATCATAAAGGGCACCGTCCACATGATCGGGATGATGCTGTTGAAGGCCGCCGCGATCACGCCCAACAAAAAGGCGATCATCGCCCACTCGCCCAGCACGGACGCCAGGGCCTCTCCGGGTGCGACGAACGAGGCCAACTCGGTATAGCCGGCCGGCCGAAGCACGGCGGCGGCGACGATGATGATCGCCACGGTGATCAGTCCACCGACGGCATAGCCCAGGGTCAGATCGCCCCGCATACTCTTGACGTCTTCCTCCGAGTCCCATCCTTTTTTGCGGACCAGGATCGACTCCAGGAAGAAATTCGGCCACAGCGCGGTGGTGCCCAAGATAGCCGCTCCGAGGAGCATGGCGCCCTTATCGGGCAGCGAGGGGATGAAGCCGGCTGCGATCTGAGGAATGTCCGGAGAGCTCGCCCCGGCCACGATCAGGTAGAGGCCGAGCAGCAGGAACATCATCACGGTGACGACCTTCTCGACGTGCTTGTAGTCGAGGATACCGGTGATGATCGCCAGAATGCCGGTGACCACGGCGACGGGTTGCCAACTGACGGCGCCGCCGCTGAGGATGGCTACGCTCTTTCCGACCGCCGCGGTCAGCGCCAGCGTCCAGGCGATACAGCCCACCGCCAAAAAGATGGCCAGCACAAGCGCGAGCTTGCTGCCCAGCTTGCGACGGATGAACGCCATCAGGTTCTCGCCGAAGATACCCAACCGGGCGCTCATATCCTGAGCCATAAATCCGAGCAAGACGGCGGCGACGACCGCCCAGATGAGCACGTAGCCGTACTCGACCCCCGCCTGGCTGGCGATGAAGATCGAACCCGACCCGAAGTAGCTCGCCACCATGACGAAGGAGAGGCCGAAACGCTCGAAGAACTTCTTAAAAATGGGTGTGATAAACGCCATATACACTCTGAAATCGAGAAAACTGAACTGCTTCTTATTACGATACTGCTGTGCTGCTTTGGTCGTTGTTTTGAAGGGAGCGAACTCAGGCCGGCGTGCCGCCGCCGATGAGCAGATAAGCCCCCAGAGCCACCAGGACCGCGGCCAAGCCAAGCTTGAGGCGATTGGGGTTGATGCGCTGGGCCAGGTACCATCCGAGGACCGTCCCGATGAGCAACGGGATGCCCACCAACACAGCCAGCGACCAGTCAATGGCCCCGTGCAAGGCATAACCGAAGGTGGCGAAGGCGGAGATGAAGATCGACTGGACTTGAGCCAGTGCCACGCCGACCAGCATGGGAACTCCCAAGACCACCATCAGCGGTACGGCGAGCACCGGGCCGCCCACGCCCAGCAGTCCGCCGGGAAGTCCGACGGCCAGACCCACTGCGACCATCGCGAATCCTCCCTTGGTGCTGTCCAGGTCGAATTTGTCGACGGTCGCAAGCCCCATGCGCTGTCGAACCACGATGATGAGCCCGGTCAACAAGACGAAGCCGCCCAGGAGCATCCCAAAGACCCGGGCATCCAGCACGGTGTTGAGTTGAGCGCCCCCAAAGGCACCGACAACGCTGGCGAGGCTGAGCAGCAAGGCAGCCCGACGCGCGCCGGGCCCGCTGAGCTGCCCGGAGCGCAGGTAGGCCAGGCTCCCGACGACGCCCGTGGCGATGAAGGTCGCGCTGGCCGTGCCGGCGACGGTGCTCGGGTCGAGGTCGAGGAGAACGAAGAGCGCGATGGTGACGAAAATCCCACCCGGGCCGATCGTCGTAATGCACACGCCGCCTACCAGCGCGATCGCCACGAGGAGAAAAATCATCCCAAGGGTCATCAGGGTTCCAGAACCGAATATAAATAAGGGGGTTACGGCGAAGGACAGGTCGTGAATTTTTCGTCGCGACCTGCCAGCGCACCATTGCATATTCGAGGCGTGATGTGAACCGGGACCTGGAGATGTCCCGGTTTTGATGTGTCGAAGCCAGTGACTACCATTGAGGTACACGGGACATTCTACATCATAATCTACCGCCGAGACGTGGGGGCTCCGCCGTGATGAGTGAGGACAATGACGGAATGGGAAAACGCGGCGTCTCGCGGCCGATGGCCATGCAGGAGCATGGTGGCGAAGGCGGCGGAGATGACCACGGCGACGGCGGCGGCCAGATGAGCCCCGAGAAGCGCCGGAAGATGCTCGAGATGCACCACAAGCAGACCCTTTGGTGCTATTGGACGGTCATCTTATTGGGCCTGTGGACGATGACCGCGCCGGTGACCTTCGGGTATTGGACCGAGGTCGCCACGCTCGGCCGCGAGATCTGGCTATCGGCCGACTTGCGCATCTGGGCGTCGGTCGCCAGCGATATTCTGAGCGGCCTGGTGCTGGTCGTCTTCGGCTGGCGCTCCTTGAAGCCCGACCGACCCGTCAGCCAATGGATATGCTGCTTTGCCGGCATCTGGCTGAGCGCTGCGCCGCTTCTTTTGTGGGCGCCGACGGCCGCCGCCTACCTCAACGCCACGATTGTAGGGGCGCTGGTCATCGCCCTGACCGTGCTCATCCCGGGTATGCCCAATATGATCATGTATATGAAGATGGGCGGGGATCGGCCCAAGGGCTGGTCGTATAACCCGTCGAGCTGGCCGCAACGCGGCATAATGATCTTGCTGGGCTTCCTGGGTTGGATCGTCTCGCGCTATTTGGCCGCCTATCAACTCGGATTCATCGACCACGCCTGGGACCCGTTCTTCGGCGAGAGCACCGACCGGGTGCTCTCGTCCAATATGAGTCATATGTGGCCGGTCTCCGACGGGGGCCTGGGCGCCTTTTCGTATACCTTCGAGTTTTTGATGGGCTGGATGGGCGCGCCGTCGCGGTGGCGCACGATGCCCTGGATGGTCACGTTCTTCGGCATCCTGGTCATCCCGCTGGGGCTGGCCCACATCTTTTTGGTCATCTCCCAGCCGGTGGTCGTCGGCACCTGGTGCACGCTATGCCTGCTGGCGGCGGCGATCATGCTGCCGATGATTCCGTTGTCGGTCGACGAGGTCATCGCCATGGCCCAGCACATCAAGCGCCGGCTCAAGACCGGCGAGCCGTTCTGGCGGGTCTTCTGGAAAGGTGGCAGTGGCGAGGAGGCCGAACGGGACGAGCGCAGCCCCGAGGTCATGGAGTTTCACGACCACCCCTTGAAGGTTACCAAAGCCTCGCTGTGGGGAATGAGCTTCTCGTGGTGGCTGGCGGCCTGCACCGCCATCGGCCTCTGGCTGATGTTTGCGCCCTCGGTGCTCGGCTTTGGCAAGACCACGCCCGCCGACATCCACCACCTGGGCGGCGCGCTGATCGTAACCACCAGCGTCATCACCATGGGTGAGCCGCTCAGGCGCGGGCGCTATCTCAACGTGCTGTTGGGGCTTATCGTCGCCGTCGGCCCGTGGATCTTCAGCGGCATCGGTGTGTTCGCGAGCATCCTCGCCACCGCCGCGGGTGTCGCCGTGATGGGCCTGTCGATCCCACGGGGGCCCAAGCGTGAAAGTTACGGCGCATGGGACCGTTTTATCAGCTGACCTACCGGTCCAGCCGAGCGATATTGGCCTTGGGTTGCTGGGGATAGACGAAGATGAGCGCGTACATCGTCCAGGGGTAGCCTTCATGCTGATAGGGGGCGACGACGACGCTGATCGGAAGCGCCTTGGAGGTCAACAAATCGCGGTGGATTTCGAGATCGTCGAGGCTGTGGGTGACCATCGTATACGAGTAGACTTGCTTATTATGGATGCGGACGGCGGCGTCTAGCAGCTTGTCGCGCGCCTGGATCACGTCCATCTCGCCGGCCTCGATCTTGTCGGAGAGTTTGCGCGTGAGAGACCGGAGTTTGGGCGTCTCCCGTGCAGCGTTGGCGCCGTAGGCCTTTCGCTGTTCATTGAGCGTGTCCAGCACGCGTCCGGCGCGGCGATTGGGGTGGTCGTCGTCGACGAATTTATAACTGGCGACGACGCCCTTGGTAGCGCCCTCGCGCGACAACACACCCAGCGCGAGAGAGCCCGCATCGGGATTCATCAGCGTATAACGGCCGCCCGGTGATTCGAGCATTGCCTCGAGCAGCTGGGCGGGATCATCGCTGAGCACCCACTCGCTGCTCATATCGCCGTCGATGACGGCGCCGTCGACGTCCCATCCGGCCAAAATACCCATCACCAACTTGTTGGAGGCCTCGATATTGCGCTCGTTCCACGCCACCTCCAGCTGCCCCGAGATCGTCTGGATGGACGCCGACTGACGCCGGGCATGCTGCAGTGGCCCCATGCCCGCCTGTTCGCGGACCTTGTTGAGAAGCGAGATGAAGTGCTCGGGATAGGTCTGGTCGGCAATATTCTCGTCGGCCGTTGCAAGCGGCTGAGGTCTGAGGTCGTCGGGCTCATCTGCCGACGCTGCGTCGGCTTCCATTGCGTCGGCCGATTCGTCGGCGTTGGCCTCAGCCTTCGCGGCGTCGGTCTCAGTTTTCTCAGCGTCGTCATCCGTCGCGTCGGCGAGCGCAGACTGCTCGGCGGCGGCCCGCTCGGCGGCGGCCTTCGCAAGTGCGCGGCGAGTCGCCGGGGAGCGGTAGACGTTGGAGGGCTCGGCGCCAGGCCAAACCAATTGTTGGAGTACGCGGTCGTAGAGAATATTGTTGGCTGTGCCCGTCTGGAGTTGAAAGTAGGCAAATTCGTCGCTGCCAAGAGCCTCGCAGACCACCCGGAATTTGGGCAATTCGACGCGCGGATCGGTCTGGCACATCTCGACGCCGAAGTCGCCGCGATTGATCGCCCCGGAGATCGAGTCGACCTCGGAGTCGAGCACCTCGCCCTCGAGCACCACCTCACCGCCCTCGTCGGGCACAATGGGCGTATCGCTCATGGCGACGGCTCTCTGACCGGCTAAGCTGACATAAGCGACCTTATCGCCCTTCCGCCCCAACCAGAACCCGGCGTCGACGGGCATCTCGGAGGCATCCAGAATCTCGCCGGCATGCTCGGCCAAGTCGGCAGACATCTCCTCGAAGCTCTGGTCATCTGCAGCGTCGGTAGTCGTACCGTAGCGCACTGCACTCGCAGTCGTTGTGACGCCGCAGCGCGCCATGATGAAGTTGTCGAGGCTCTCATAGGGCAGCTTATCGTGCTCGAGCAGGAAACGTCCGACCTCTCGGGCCGCACAGTGCATCGCCTCGGAGGTCACCAGCCGCCCATCGGAAGGAAGCGCCTCGTAATACGCTTTTTCGTCGCCCCCGGTCGCCTCATGGGGGCGATGGCCCAGGTGCTGTGGGAACGGCCCGGCGAGCTCCCACGTCTCGACGACCTCCGCCTCGGGCGGCTCGACCTGCTCGGGGCTGACCGACTCGGCGCTCAATTGCCGGAACTCGTCTTGGCTCGGGAAGGGATTGTCGACGGTGAACTTTTCTGGTTGTGCACAGCCGGACAGAGTCAAAACGACGGTCAGGCTCATGAGCAGCGCGCGGTGCATTTCCCCCTCCTGTTGTGGGGCTTGAAGTTTGAGTCGGACACCTCGAACGGGCGCGACTTTAGCCGCGAAGTTGAGCAGAGGCAAGGCGCAAAAGCCTGCGCTGGAAAGGTCGCCGAGACGCTGAGCCGATACGAACCTGCGTGGTCGCCTCGACGTCCCTATGTTAACCAAAGACGCTGTGAGTCACTCCGCGAACCCGAAGAGCAAAAGCGATATGACCCAAGCCATCCACCCGCGCATCCTCGAAGTCGAACTCGAACACCACCGCGAGTGGGCGATGGCCTGCTGGTTCGACCCGGGACCCGCCCAATTGCGGGGCCAACTCGAGCAGATGCTGCGCGCGACCTTCTTGGCCGAGCTCGGCCAACGGCCCAGCATCGCCCTGGCCGAGCGCTACTTCAAAGCGGTCCAGGTACTCGTGTTCGACGAACTCGCCGACAGCAGCCGTGATGTGATCACCGAATTCGGCTTCCAACCGACCTCCTTCGTGCCCGACGAATACGTCGAGCGGATGAGCACGTGGAAGCAGGAGGCGCGCGATGCGGGTGTGGAGATTGCTTCGTCGCCAGAGTCGGTCTTCAAGGCCGGCATCGAGCGGCCGGATATGCCGATCTGGAATAAGCTGGCCGAGATCGAAGGTCGCATGACCGACAAACTCGACGGCGAGGTCTTCGGCGAGAGCCCCGGGGGGCCGTCGAAGCTGATGGCCACCTTTCTGCGCCAGCACTTCAACGTCGAGATCACCCCTGACCAAGAGGGCCTGCAATCCCTGGAGCTGCTGCTGGTCCAGGAGACGCCCGGTGTATGTCGATGGATGCCGCCGGTGCTCTTTCAGGCGCTGTGTGATTTTGTCGGCGTCGTGCTCCAGGCCGAGCACGGGCTGACCGTCCAGTGGGCGCTGTCGAAGCCCGGCGAGACCGGTGTCGCGCCGCCGCCGATGCTTCGCATCGAGCAGCATGGAAATTACCGCCACATCCCCGTCGGTCGGCTCTTGGTCGACTGGTGCGTGATGCCGCGCGACTCCAATGATCCTACCGTGACCGCACGGATCGAAGCCCTGGCGTCCTCTCCGAGTTGACCCGCAGTCTCAGGCCAGCGCGCTCTCCTGGCCGGAGTCGGCCACGAAGACGCAGCTGCTGCGCGTCTTCGTGACGGCGCGACGCATCAACTCGAAGTCGGGCGGGTCGCTCAGCCCCAGGATATTCAGATCGGCGCGGGGCGCCTTGGCGAGTCCATCCTCGAAGCTCTCCTCGAGCAGGTGAATCTTGGGCTCGGGCAGTCGGGCGAGGTTGATCAAGCGATCGAGCTCCTCTCGGACCTGGTCGTGGTCGCGGTCCGGCTCGATACAGCTGACGATGTTGAGCCGGCCCTTCCAGTTGCGGGTGACCATATAGGCGATGAGGATAGCCAGGTTGAGGTGGCTTCGCCTGAGCACCAACTCCATGTCGGGACTGCGGTCGTGGACCCACAAATTGATCGTCTTTCGCGAGCCCATCCGCGCCTTGATGTGCTGGCCGAAGACGATCATGCCCAACTCGTTGTCCTGCGCCTTCTTGGCGAAATAGTCCAGGCGCTTCTCCTCGTCGGGGGTCTCGGGCAAGACCGAGTAGACGATATTGGGACGGAAAAAGCTGCCCTGCAGTGCCTCCATCCCCAGCACGAAGCCCTCGGTGACGTTGTCGGTATCCAGGATGGTCCAGCGGGTGTGAATACCGGCCTGTTGGAAGTCGAGGGCGACCTCGCGAAGGGTCGGCTCGAGCATATCCTCGGGCTCATAGGCGGTCATGCCCATCAACTCGACGTAGCCGCTGGGCCACACCAGGTCCTGGATGAATCGCTGGGTGCCGCGAAGCTCGAGCGAGTCGCTCACCGGCACGAGCAAGTTGGGCTTCCAGGCGCGCTCCTGTGCTACAGGCAGATCGGAGGTTTTTTGAGCCGCCCACTGCGCCACTGCCACGAACAGGCCACTTCGCACGTCCGCAAACGGGGATTTGAGATGCTGACGAATGAGCAAGGCGTAAAAACCGATGACCAACGCAAGCGCCACCAAGCTGACCGTAGCGTTAATGATGAACATCGCGAAGAGGCAACCCAGCACGCCGACGAACGGGACGATCTTGGGGATCTTTAATTGCGGTCGAAAGCTGACCAGCCCCAGGCTCTGCTCGATGAGCACGACGGCGTTGATCATCGCGTAGGTGATCAAGAAGAACATCGTGATAAACGGCGCCACGATATTTAGATCGCGCAGCAGCAGGCCGAGCAGGACCAGCCCGCCGGTGATCAACATGGCGTTGCGAGGCTCGTAGTCATCGGTGGTCTTGGACAGATAGTCGCCGGCTGGAATCAACCCGTGGGCGGCCAGGGCCTGCAGGATACGCGGCGCGCCCACCAGCGAGGCCAGCGCCGAGGAAAAGGTCGCCGCCAGGAGCCCTCCGAGTACCGCCGGCCCCCAGAACGCCCGGTCGATCATAATCGTATAGTTTTCCTGCAGCTCGGCCGGAGTCGCCGAGCGAGCCAGCCAGTAGGCCAGCGCCATATAGATCACAAAGCTGACTCCGATGGCCGACATCGTGCCGATGGGAATGCTTTTTCGGGGGTCTTTGAGCTCGCCGGACATATTCGCCCCGGCCATGATGCCGGTCGCCGCCGGAAAGAAGACCGCAAACACCACCCAGAAGTCGGTCGCGAGCAGCGCAGTGCCCGCCTCCTCGGCCATCCACAACTGCGGCTCGTACTGCATCGAGCCGGTCGCCGCCGCCAGGCCCACCGACACCAGCGAACCGGCAATGATCGCCGCGATGAAGTATTGAATCTTAAACGCCAGGCCGGCGCTCTTAAACGCGATGCCGAAAAGCACCAGAAACAGCACCCCATCGATCGCCAACGCCGGATGGTTTGGGAAGATCCAAAGCCAACCCTCACGGAAACCGAAGATATACATCGTGGTCGCCAATACCTGCGACAAATACAGCGGCACTCCGACCGCGCCGCCGACCTCGATGCCCAGCGACTGCGAGATGACCGAGTAGGCCCCGCCCGCGCCGATGCGAATATTAGTGGTCACCGACGACAGTGACAGGCCCGTCGCCGCGGTGATCGCAAACGCAATGGTGATGATCAGCATCCCGCCGACCAGGCCGGTATTGCCGACCACCCAGCCGGCGCGCAAGAACATGATCACGCCGAGGATCGTCAACAACGTCGGCATGAACACGCCGCTGAGCGTGCCGAAGCGGCCGTTGCGAGCCGTCGGCACCGACTCTGCGTCACTGACTGGGGAGACTTCGGTTGTCATCGATGTAACTCATTGACGGAACCTTCTTCCAAGAGTGTGAGCATTCCACCCCATTAGGTCAAATTTAAGCCGACGAAGACGGCCGGTTTAACCAACTTCCATACGTTTTTCTAATACTACAACGTCACTTTCGACGTGAGCGCCTTCGGCGAGACCATGGAGCCGAGGCGCCCTGAGCGAAGCGAAGAAATGCCCTCGGGGTGCAAGGCGCCGGCTCGGAGGCGATGCGGTGGAGCATCGTCGAGAGACGGCAACGCAGGCATCGGATTCATGGGCCGACGAGGCGCCGCGAGGGAAGTGACGTTGTAGTACTAAGCCCCTGCGTTAGTATAGCTGCGTGCGAGGAACACTACTCACAAAACGTTGGTACGAGAGCCGCGGGCGGCTCTGCCTCGAATATTGGGTGCGTCTGAATGAAGCCGCCGGACGCATCGTCATCGATCGCGAGCCGGCGGTGTTCTTTGTCGATCGAGGCGTGAAAATAAAATCCGGAACCCGCCGCGCCGTCGAGCTCGATTCGATGGCCGGCCAGCCGGTCGACGCGGTCTATTTCAACAGCCAACGCGCGCTGATGGACGAGCGCGACCGGCTTCTTCGCGAGGAGGACTATCTGGCCATGGAGGCCGACGTCTGGCCTTCCGATAGATTCCTGATGGAGCGGTTCATCACCGGCACCATGGAGATCGAGGGCGAGCCAGTTCAGCGAAATGGCCTCTTGGAGTGGCGCAACCCGAGCCTCTCGGCCGGCGGCGAGCCCCACGATTTGCGCCTGCTGAGCTTCGACATCGAGACCGAGGGCCTGCACGGCCGCGTGCTGTCCATCGCCGGGGTTTGCGGCGACCAGTCGGCGGTATTCGTCGACCGCCCGGACGTCCAAAGTGAGCACTTCACCTCCTGCGACGGTGAGGCCGCCGTCATCGCCGCGTTCCAATCGTGGCTGCTCGACATGGATCCGGACGTGCTCACCGGTTGGAACGTCATCGGCTTCGACCTGCGCGTGCTCATCGAGCGGGCCCGCAAACACGGCATGCGCCTGAAGTTTGGCCGCGGCCGCGGCCGAACCAGAGTGCGCAAGACGGCCCGCCGCGGCGGCATGATCGCCGACATCGACGGCCGAGTGGTCCTCGATGGCCGCCCTACCCTGCAGGCATCCGGCTACTACGCCGAGCGCTACTCGCTCGAGTACACCGCCCAAAATCTACTCGGCGAGGGAAAAACACTCGACAAAGTCGACGACAAGGCCGCCGAGATCATGCGACTGTACCAGGACGAGCCCGACCAACTGGCCATCTACAACCTCAAAGACTGCGTGCTCGTACAGCGCATCTTCGCCAAGCAGGACCTGCTCGGCTTCGTGCTCGAGCGCCAGCAACTCACCGGCCTGGCGCTGGACCGTCTCGGCGGCTCGGTCGCCGCCTTCGACCACCTATACCTGCCCCGGCTGCACCGACGCGGCCGGGTCGCCCCGACCATCGACAACGACGCCGACGGCGCCAACAGCCCCGGCGGCTTTGTCATGGATTCCAAACCGGGGCTGTTCCGCAACGTAGTGGTGCTCGACTTCAAGAGCCTGTACCCGAGCATCATTCGCACCTTCAAGGTCGACCCCTATGCGCTGGTGACCGCCGAGCGGCTGCTCGATGGAGACGAGCCCGCCGACGGAGAGAAGCTGCCCGACGAGCTGGTGCGAGGCTTTCGTGGCGCGTCCTTTCACAAAGGCGACCACATCCTCCCGGCGCTCATCGAGGAGCTATGGAGCGCCCGGGACGAGGCCAAGGCGCGCGGCGACACAGCCCGTTCGACGGCGATTAAAATATTGATGAATTCGTTTTATGGAGTGCTCGGCACCACCGGATGCCGCTTCTTCGACCCGCGCCTGGCCAGCTCGATCACCATGCGCGGCCATCAGATCCTCCAAGACACACGAGAGTTCATCGAAGAGGCCGGCTTCGAGGTCATCTACGGCGACACCGACTCGGTCTTCGTGCGTATCGGCGACGAGCACGGCGTCGCGCGAGCACGGGCCATCAGCCGCCAACTCGCCGCCGACGTCAACGAGCATTGGCGCGGCTGGTGCGAGCGCAAACACGGCGTGCAGAGCCACCTCGAGATGGAGTTCGAGATGCACTACGTGCGCTTTTATCTGCCCACGCTTCGCGGCTCCTCGAAGGGCAGCAAGAAACGCTACGCCGGGTGGGTGGTCGGCGAGGACGGCCAGCCCGAGGTCGTCGTCAAAGGCCTGGAGGCGGTGCGCACCGACTGGACGCCGATGGCACGCGAGTTCCAACTCGAGCTGCTGCGCCGGGTCTTCTGCGACGAGCTCGACGGCATCTCCGAGTGGGTCAAATCCGAGGTGCGCGCCGTGCGCGAGGGCCAACGAGACGAGGGGCTCGTCTACACCAAGCGGCTGCGCCGCCACCCTGACGAATATACCAACACGCCGCCCCACGTAGCCGCCGCCCAGATCAAGGGCGGCAACCCCCGACGCATCTCCTACTTCATCACCCGAGCCGGTCCGCAGCCCCAGGGCATGGTCGACGCCCCGCTCGACTACGAGCACTACGTCGACCGGCAGCTCCAGCCCGCAGCCGAAGGCATCCTCGAGGCCGTCGGCGTCAACTTCGAGCGCCTCGCTGCGCGCCAGGTGTGGTTGCTGTGAGGGGCATCGTCTATGTGGTCGAAGAGAAGAGTGACGCCCTGCCGAATCGAAGCGCCTGCTATTTGGGGCGCACACTGCGCGCGGCCATTTGGGGGCTGCCTTCGTTGGGGAGCCTCGGTTTCCGCGGGCTGTATCAATTGCTGTCGTCGAATGCCCAAACGCTGCGCCGAATCGACTCAAAAATGGCCGCGCTCGCTGTTTATGACGGCAGCGGCAATGGGGACGGCACCACCGACGTGCAGTTCAAACGCGCGCATACCTCGTGGACGACTCGGGAGCTGCCGGTCATCGTCGACGTCGACGCCGACTACCACGCTGATATCGTATTTATTTCAAACGACAGTAATACCGATATCGGTGACCGCTGTCGGTCCACCTGGCCGGACTTCGAGTCGCTCGGCGGTGAAGAGCGCGGCATTTTGATCGCCTCCGACGCGCAAAACCGTTGGGTGTCGACCCGCCAAGTATGGAATCAGCACGCCTACCACGTCACCAACGTGTGCGACGGCATCGATGACTCGTTATGCGCCGGCCGGCCCAATACGGTGGGCGCCATCCCGATCGGCATGCAAGACAATTGGAAGCTCGATCACCTCAACAATTTTCGCCAAAACGTCCAAGGCGAGGGGCTGTTCAACGCTCCGGACCTGCAGATCACCAACGTCAAGACCGAATGCGACGGCTCGGGTCTCGAGCTTCGGCTCACCGTCGCCAACCGCGGGACTCGCGGTGTTCGCGCGGGTGTCGATGTCGGCGTGTGGGTGACCGTCGAGGGCACTGAGGAGCATCTAACCACGTTGACGACCACACAGGAGATGCCCCCGGGCGGCCGCGAGACGCTCTCGTACCAATGGACCGACGCACCAGAGTTGAGCGGCCGGGAGATCTCCGTGCGCGCGGTCGCCGACAGCGACGAGAACGGCGACGGTCAGCACAATGAATGTCAGGAGGACAATAACGAGACCGTCAACGACGTCAGTTGCGTCTGTGAGGACAACTCCGATTGCGACCCGACCGAGTTTTGCGCCACGAACGGTCAATGTTACGAAAACGACGGCTGATTATTAGGTTCGACGATTTCAACGCCGGATCGGAGCCACGTCCCGGATGTTTGTGCCGGATCGAGCACCGTCGTGACTTGAAGAAGTTGGCCGGTGATGAAATTAATTCGGGCGCAGCCTCCGTTACTTCAACGTCTAAGTGTCTCCTGGCCCCGTTGCAATACCATCGTGTATGAATCTCCGTGCGCTCAACGTCCCACGTCAATATCGTGCCGGACTCTCCGGCCCCGACAAGCTGGAACTTATCGACCGCCGCCTTCTGACGAACGTTCGGGGCATGGCAGCAGTTGTCTGTGACGCAGCCCGCCGAGATGCATCCAAGGAAAAACGATAGCCTGGCTATCCTTTCAACACGCAGATCCTATGAAACGCGTTCATATCCGTATTATCGCACTCCTCGCCCTGGCCTCGGCCGTGGGTTGGGTCATCTTTGCGAAGACCTCGTCGTCACAGGCCAACCAGAAGAAGACCGATAAAGGCGGCAGTGACGCCGTGTTGGTCACCACCTACGAGGTCGCGCCGACCACGCTTCGCGACGTCCTGGCAACGGTCGGCACGATCAAGGCCGAGGAGACGATCACGGTCAGAAACGAGGTCCCCGGCAAGGTCGTCGCCCTGGGCTTCGAGGAGGGGGAGCGGATCGAGCGCGGCCAGGTCCTGGTGCGTATGCGAAGCGACGTGTTGAAGGCGAGTTTGCAGGTCCTCGAGAAGCGCGCCTCCTTGCTCGAGACGCAGCTCGAGCGCCAGCAGCAGGTGCTCGCCCGCGGCGGCGTCAGCCAGCAGGAGGTCGACCAGACCGCCAACGAGTTGGCCGTCGCCCGCGCCGAGCAACAGCGCGTGCGCGCCCAGATCGACCAAACGGTGGTGCGCGCGCCGTTCGACGGCGTCGTGGGTATCCGCTCGGTCAGCCCGGGGGCGGTGTTGAGCGCCTCGAGCCCCATCGCCACGCTCAGAAAGGTCGACAACCTCGAGGTCGAGTTCACCGTCCCCGAGCGTCATGCGCCGGCGATGCACCTCGGCCAGGAGGTGCGCTTTCAGGTGCACGGCTCATCGAAGACACACCGCGCGACGATCAACGTCATCGAGCCCGGCCTCGAACCAAGCGACCGCAGCCTGCGGGTCCAGGCGCGCATCGAGGACCCCGACGGCGCCATGCGCCCGGGTGGGTTCGCCAAGGTGGGCGTATTGCTCGAGAGCATCGAGGGAGCGTTAACCGTGCCGGCCTCGGCGCTGACCGTCTCCGATACGCAGTCTCATGTGTGGATCAACGACGGCGGAGAGGCCAAAAAGCAGGTCGTCGAGACCGGCTATCGCGGCGAGAAGGCCGTGGAGATCCTCGACGGACTGTCCGCCGGCGACGAGGTCGTGGGCACCGGCTACCAATCACTCGAGCCGGGTAAGCCCCTCGAGATCGACACCTCCGAGGACGCCATGAACCTCGACGAGATCGGCCCCGACCCGACTCGCAGCGGCATGCGTCAGCGCTGGTTCTCAGGAAGAGCTGACCACAAGCAGACCGTCGAGACCGCCGGCGAAGAGTCCGAGCCGGGCGAAGAAGATGACCAAGACAGCACCGGCGTCACCGAGGAGGACAAGTGAACGATCTAGCCTCCATCAGTGTTCGCCGACCCGCGCTGGCGATTGTCCTGGCGCTGGTCATCATCCTCTTCGGCGTGCTCGGCTATATGCAGCTGGGCGTGCGTGAGTTTCCGGCGGTCACCCCCGCGGTGGTCACGGTGACCACCCAATATCCGGGCGCCGGCGCCGAGGTCATGGAGAACCAGGTCACCGAGCCCCTCGAGTCCGAGATCAACTCCATCGAGGGGATTAGCTCGCTGAATTCGGTCAGCCGGCAGGGCCGCTCGACAGTCACCGTGGAGTTCAACCGCGACGTCGACCTCGACCGCGCCGCCAATGACGTGCGCGACCGGGTCTCGCGTGCTCGCGGTAACCTGCCGCCGGACGCCGATCCACCGACGATTCAGAAGGCCGACGCCGGGGGCCGGCCGGTCGCCTATATTCGGGTGACCAGCGATTCGCTAGATGTGCTCCGACTCACCGAGATCGCCGACAACCGCATGAAGGAGCGCCTGGCGACCATCCCGGGCGTCTCGTCGGTGTCTCTGTGGGGCTCGAAGACCTATTCGATGCGCCTGTGGATGAACCCGGACTTGATGGCCGCCCACGAGGTCACCGCTCACGATGTCGAGCGGGCCCTTCAACGCCAGAACCTCGAGCTGCCCGCCGGGCGCATCGATGGAGATAGCGTCGAGCTCAATATCAAGGCGCCGGCGCGCATGTATACGCCGGCGGACTTCGAAGATCTGGTCGTCAAACAAAACGGCGACACCCTGGTGCGCTTGGAGGACGTCGGCTACGCGGAGTTCGGCAGCATCGAGCGCCGCGAGATCTTACGCGGCGACGGCAAGCCGATGATGATGGTCGTGCTCAACCCCCAGCCTGGCGCCAACCAAATCGCCATCGCCGACGAAGCCCGCGCACGACTCGACGTCATCAAGGCGGACCTGCCCGAGGCAGCGATCGCCGAGTTTGCCTTCGACAGCACCGAATATATCAGACAATCGATCGACGAGGTCCAACAGACCATCTTGGTGGCGCTGGCGATCGTGATTCTGGTCATCTTCTTCTTCCTGGGAGACTGGCGCACCACGCTGGTGCCGGTGCTGGTCATCCCCGTGGCGATCATCGGTGCATTCGCGATCATCTGGGCGGCCGGGTTCTCGATCAACGTCCTGACGCTGCTGGCGCTGGTGCTCAGCCTGGGCATCGTCGTCGACGACGCGATCGTGGTGCTGGAGAATGTCTACACCAAGATCGAGGAGGGGATGTCCCCCAGACTGGCGGCGATCGTGGGCACCCGAGAGGTGTTCTTCGCGATCATCGCCACGACTCTGTCTTTGGTGGTGGTCTTCGTTCCGATTTTATTCATGGGCGGGCTGACCGGCGAGCTCTTCAAGGAGTTCGGCGTGGTCATGGCCGGCGCGGTGCTCATCTCGTCATTCGCAGCGCTGACCGTCGCGCCGATGCTATGCTCCAAGCTGCTCAAAAAACGCGACCAAAAGCCGCTCTTCCAGCGCATCACCGACCCGTTTTTCGACGGGCTCCGCTCGCTTTATTCGGGCGAATTGGCCGCGTTTATGAAGGTGCGCTGGGTGGCGTTTTTGCTCATCGCTGCGGCCGGCGGCGGCGTGTGGTGGCTGGTCGGTGAGCTGCCCTCGGAGCTGGCCCCCAAGGAAGACCGCGGTGAGCTGCGCATCTTCGCCACCGCACCACAGGGCTCGAATTTCGAGTATATGGACGCGTATATGACGCGCACCATCGACATCATCCAGGACGAGGTCGTCGAGCGCGACCTGATGATGTCGATCACCTCTCCGGCGTTTGGCGCGACGGGGTCGGTCAACTCCGGCTTTCACTTTTTGTCGCTCGTCGATCGCAGCGAGCGCGATCGCTCCCAAAACGAAGTCGCCCAGGCCCTGACCCCGAGGATCAACTCGGTGACCGGGGCCAGGGCCTTCGTGTCACAGCCGGCCACGCTGGCCGACGATTTTCGAGGGATGCCGGTGCAATTCGCCATCCAGAACCTCGAAAATAGTCGCATCCGCGAGGTCCTGCCCGAATTCATGGAGCGCGTGCGCGACCACGAGGCGTTTCCGGTCGCCGAGGTCGACCTCAAATTCAACCAACCCGAGATGCACGTCTCCATTGACCGCGAGCGCGCCGCGGCGCTGGACGTACCCATCGACCGCATCGCCAGCACGATGTCGCTGTCGCTGGCGCCGATTCGCTTCGGCTACTTCCTCAAGAATAGCAAGCAATACGACGTCATCGGCCAATTGCCTCGCGAAGCACGGGATACGCCCCAGGACTTTCGAAACCTGTACGTCAGGAGCAACGGCGGCTCGCTGATCCCGCTGTCGGACGTGGTCGAGATCTCCCAAAAGGCCGGCCCTCCCCTGCGGTTTCGCTACGATCGCTACAGCGCGGCGACCGTCTCCGCCCAGCTCGCCGACGGCTATACGGTCGGCGACGGCGTCGAGATCATGCGCGGCATCGCCGACGACCTGCTCGACGAGAGCTTCGTGACCTCGCTCAAAGGCCAGACCAAAGAATACGACGAGAGCTCGGCGCAGCTCTTCTTCGCCTTCGGCCTGGCGCTGCTGCTGGTGTACCTGGTGTTGTCGGCCCAATTCGAGAGCTTCCGCGACGCGCTGACCATCCTCCTGACGGTGCCGCTGGCGCTTTTCGGGGCGCTGGCGGGGCTGTGGATATTCGACCAGACGCTCAACGTCTTCAGTCAAATCGGCATGATCATGCTCATCGGCCTGGTGAGCAAAAACGGCATCTTGATCGTCGAGTTCGCCAACCAACGCCGCGCGGCCGGCGCCACGATTCGCCAGGCCGCCAGAGAAGCCTCGGCAGCGCGCTTTCGTCCGGTTCTGATGACCAGCCTGTCGACCATCTTGGGGATCATGCCCATCGCGCTGGCGCTGGGCGCCGGCGCCGAGAGCCGAGTGCCAATGGGCATCGCCTTCGTCGGGGGCATGACGGTGGGCAGCTTATTTACGCTCTTCGTGGTCCCAGCGGTCTACACGTTTATCGCCGCCGATGAGATGGGCCCCGCCCAGCGCGAGGCTGCCAGAGTCGAAGCCGAGATTCCCGAGGGGTTCGAAGACGAAGTAAATACCGGGGAGCGCGACGATGTATAAGCAGTTCGCAGTCATCACATTCGTTGTCTCGAGCATCTATTTGATCGCGTTTGCCCCACCGGCTAACGCCCAGCAACCCGCCGCTGAGCCGGCAGACGCCGGTGCGGGCCCGGCTGTGCTCACACGAGCGGACGCCATCTCGCGGGTGTTGGAGCGGAATTACGGCATTCAGGTCGCCCGCACCCGCCTGGATATCGCCCGGCGAGACGTGACCTACGGCAACGCCGGATTCTTGCCGGTGCTGTCGGCAAACGCCTCGCAGAGCCACGTCTTTGGCGGCACGGGATTATTCGGCTCCGACGAGTTGCGCACCCAGACCCAATTCGGCATCCAGCTCGACTGGCTGGTGTTCGGGGGCTTGGGACGTTTTGCGACCTACCGACGCCTCGAGGAGCTTCGCGAGGCGCAGACTCTGCAGACCGAAAGCGACGTCGAGACCACCCTGGTCGAGGTGTCGACGGTCTATTGGGACGCGGTTCGTCAGCGCCGTATTCTGGAGGCGCTCGAGGAGACCCGAGCCATCTCCGAGGAGCGCGTCGAGATCGCCCGAGCGCGGCTGGACGCCGGCGCCGGCAGCGAGGTCGACGTCAACTTCGCCCGCGTCGAGCTCAACCAAGACCGCTCGACGCTGGCCGAGCAGCGCGTCGCGCTGGTTCGCGCCCGCGCCCAGCTCAACCAGGCGCTGGCCGCCCCGGCCGACCGTGAGGTGCGTGTGGAACCGACGCTCGAGCCGCTGCGTGAGCTGGATTACGACCAGCTGCGCGAAGACACGCTGGCCAAGAATAGACAGGTTCAGGTCGCCCGCACCCGCAAGAGCATCGCCGCCGAGGAGGTCGACGAGGCGCGCTCGCAGCTCTGGCCGTCGTTGAGCGCGAGCCTGGGCTATAATTACGCCGAATTCCATCGCGACATCGCGCCCGAATTTAGCGCCGAGCCCGGCCTCGAGTACGGCATTGTGCTGAGCGTGCCGCTATTTGACGGCTTCAACCGGTACCGACGCATCGACAACGCCGAGTCGCGCGAGCTCATCGCCTCGACGACCATCGACGAGCAATCCTCGGTCGTGGTGGCCGAGCTGCGCAGCCAGTGGGAGGCCTATCAGCGCCAGGCCGAGCGCATCGAACTCGCTGAAGAATCCACCGAACTCGCCCGCAAGAATATCGAAACCTCCCTCGTGGCGCTCGAGGCGGGCACGATCAGTCAATTCGACCTGCGCCAGGTCCAGCTCAACCTGCTCGATGCTCAGATCCGGCTGATCGACGCCAAAGTCGCCGCCCGTCAGGCCGAGGTGCGTCTGCTCGAACTCGCCGGGCGTCTGTATGGTGAGTGGGTGCGGTGAGCGGCAGCCATCCGAGGAATGCGGCGCGAATCAGCGCGAATCAGCGCGAATCAGCGCGAATCAGCGCGAATTTGACGATGACGCGAATGATGCCTCGGATGGCCCGCAGATTTGGCGGATGATGGCTCGAATAGCGCGGATGATGGCTCGAATAGCGCGGATGACCGCCAATCAGCAGCATCCGAGCCATCATCCGCACTATCCGTGGGCCATCCGAGGCATCATTCGCGCTATCGAACTCATCCGAGCGGATTCGCGAAAATCCGAGCTCATCCGAGCCCATCACTCCATCGCCGTCGCCGTCGACGGTGTTGCCATCGTCGCAGGCCTCTCGATACGCGCTTCTTTTTAGAAAATTTCAGCAGCTTTGCTTTGATCTCGCGGAGCTCTTCCACTACTTATCTGAGGTATTGATATGCATCTCTGTGGGAAGTGGAGCCTCGAAAATGACCATCAAGAAGTGGAATCTGTGCGTATGTGCGGCACTCGTCGCGGTCTGTCTGGGTTGGTCGAGCGTCGCGACGGCGCAGACGACGCTACCGGGTGGCAACGTGATCAACGAGACGTGGACGGCGGCGAATAGCCCGTACATCATCCAGGGCGATATCACCGTGCCGGATGGGGCCTCCCTGACCATCGAGGAAGGCGTCGAGGTCCATTTCGAGGGCACCGACCAGATGGGCGGGGGCGTCGATACCGGCCGCGTCGAGCTGATCGTCGACGGCCAGATCGACGTCAACGGCACCGAGGCAGACCCGGTGCGTTTTATCCCCGACACCGGCACGACCTCGGCCGGCACCAACCGGACTCATTGGTACGGGATCCGGGTGGGCAGCAGCGCCACCCAGGCCGACTTCGATCATATCGACCTGCAGAATGCCACCCGCGGACTGCTCTCGAGCGCGCCCGGCTCGGTGCTGCAGGTCCACGGCGGCGTGCTTCGCAACAACAACTATCAAGCCGTGCGCATCAACGACGGCACCGCCACGCTCAGTGGCATGGAGATCTACGATAACAACACGCGCGGGGTCTACGCCCGGGGAACCGGCGCCGTCCTCGACATCAGCGACACCCAGATCTACGACAACAGTAGCTACGGCGCTCAGAGCTTCGACGGCAGCGAGCTCAACCTGACCAATACGATTGTGCGCGGCAGCGGCAGCTACGGGGTCTATTTGGAGCTCGAGGACAACTCCTCGGTGGTCCACGACATCGTCAACTCCACCATCGACGACAACAACGGATCAGGTGTCGACATCGACTCCAACTATGGGACCTCGGCCGAGGTCCAGATCGTCAACTCCATCATCACCAACAACGGTAATCACGGCGTCGCTGCCGATTATAGCTACGGCACCATCGACGTGACCTACTCCGATGTCTGGAACAACTCGTCGGGCAATTACGGCAACTACGTCAGCGCCGGCACGGGAAGCTTCAGCGACAACCCGCTGTACGTGAATCCCCCGGCCGACCTGGCGCCGACTTCGAGGTCCCCTGCTCGATTTGCCGGCGACGCCGACCAGGACATCGGCGCGCTGCCCTATGACGGTGCCCAGACGGCCGACTGGAACGGATCTCTGTGGACGGACACGACCTTTACCGCGGCCAATAGCCCCTATGTGATCCCCGGTGACTTGACCGTCCCCGAGGGTGTGGCGCTGACCATCGAGGAAGGCGTCGAGCTGCATTTCGAGGGGACCGACCAGATGGGCGGGGGCGTCGATACCGGCCGCGTCGAGCTGATCGTCGACGGCCAGATCGACGTCAACGGCACCGAGGCAGACCCGGTGCGTTTTATCCCCGACACCGGCACGACCTCGGCCGGCACCAACCGGACTCATTGGTACGGGATCCGGGTGGGCAGCAGCGCCACCCAGGCCGACTTCGATCATATCGACCTGCAGAATGCCACCCGCGGACTGCTCTCGAGCGCGCCCGGCTCGGTGCTGCAGGTCCACGGCGGCGTGCTTCGCAACAACAACTATCAAGCCGTGCGCATCAACGACGGCACCGCCACGCTCAGTGGCATGGAGATCTACGATAACAACACGCGCGGGGTCTACGCCCGGGGAACCGGCGCCGTCCTCGACATCAGCGACACCCAGATCTACGACAACAGTAGCTACGGCGCTCAGAGCTTCGACGGCAGCGAGCTCAACCTGACCAATACGATTGTGCGCGGCAGCGGCAGCTACGGGGTCTATTTGGAGCTCGAGGACAACTCCTCGGTGGTCCACGACATCGTCAACTCCACCATCGACGACAACAACGGATCAGGTGTCGACATCGACTCCAACTATGGGACCTCGGCCGAGGTCCAGATCGTCAACTCCATCATCACCAACAACGGTAATCACGGCGTCGCTGCCGATTATAGCTACGGCACCATCGACGTGACCTACTCCGATGTCTGGAACAACTCGTCGGGCAATTACGGCAACTACGTCAGCGCCGGCACGGGAAGCTTCAGCGACAACCCGCTGTACGTGAATCCCCCGACCGACCTGTCGCTGCAATCTTCCAGCCTGTGCATCGACGCGGGCACGTCCGACGGCGCGCCGTCAGGAGACATTCTGGGGAACTCGCGGCCGGTGGACGGAGACGGCATCAATGGCGCCGAATACGATATGGGTGCCTACGAGTACGGCGCCTCTTCGGTATGTGGCGACGGCGTCGTCGGCGGCAGCGAAGCCTGTGATGACGGCGCTAACAACGGCAGCTACGGCTATTGCAATACCAACTGCACGGGACTGGGCGACCACTGCGGCGACGGCACGGTCCAGTCGTCCTACGAGGAATGCGACGACGGCAACGACGACAATACCGATAGCTGCACAAATTCCTGCGAAGATGCCACCTGCGGTGACGGCTACGTCCAGTCCGGCGAGGAATGCGACGACGGCAACGACGACAATACCGATAGCTGCACCAACGCCTGCGAGGCGGCCACCTGCGGCGACGGCATCGTCCAGGCCGGCGAGGAATGCGACGACGGCAACTCCGACAACACCGATAGCTGCACCAACGCCTGCGAGGCGGCCACCTGCGGCGACGGCTACGTCCAGTCCGGTGAAGAGTGCGACGACGGTAATAATATCGACGACGATAGCTGCTCGAACTCCTGCACGATCGTCGGCTGCGGCGACGGCATCGTTCAATCCGGCGAGGAGTGCGACGACGGCAATGACGACAACACCGATAGTTGCACCAACGCCTGCGAGGACGCCACCTGCGGAGACGGCTACGTCCAGGCCGGCGAGGAGTGTGACGACGGCAATGACGACAACACCGACAGCTGCACCAACGCCTGCGAGGCTGCCACCTGCGGAGACGGTTACGTCCAGGCCGGCGAGGAGTGTGACGACGGCAACGACGACAATACCGACAGTTGCACCAACGCCTGCGAGGCTGCCACCTGTGGCGACGGCTACGTCCAAGCCGGCGAAGCATGTGACGATGGCAATGACGATAATACCGACAGTTGCACCAACGACTGCACCCACGCAGTGTGCGGCGACGGTTACGTCGAGGAAGGTGTCGAGGAATGCGACGACGGCAATAGCTCCAACACCGACTCGTGCACCAACGCCTGCAAGGCTGCAACCTGCGGTGACGGCTACGTCCACGACGGCGTCGAGGGTTGTGACGACGGCAATAATAACGACACCGACGGCTGCACCAACGAGTGCAAACTCGCCACTTGCGGCGATGGCGTGGTCGACCCCGGCGAGGAGTGCGACGACGGCAACGACAACAACTCCGACCTATGCCTGAACACCTGCGTGGAGGCGAGCTGCGGCGACGGCTACAGGCAACCGGGCGAGGCCTGCGACGATGGCAACGACGACAATACCGACGACTGCCTCAACTCGTGTCAGACGCCCTCTTGCGGCGATGGATTCGTCCACGAAGGTGTCGAGGAATGTGACGACGGCAACGACAGCGACACCGACGACTGTCTGTTCACCTGTGAGGAAGCCAGCTGCGGCGACGGCTACGTCCACGAAGGTGTGGAAGAATGCGACGACGGCAATACTGAGGACGGCGACGGCTGCTCGGCGACGTGCACCATCGAAGGTGGCGCCGACGCCGGCAGTGATGCTGGAAGTGACGCTGGTAATGATGCCGGAGCTGACGCGGGAGTTGACGCAGGTGCCGGCAGCGACATCGGAGCCGACGCCGGCACGGTCGGCAATGAACAGAGCACCGCCGACGAAGGCTGCGGCTGCTCGTCGACCCGAGGTGGGCCGAATCCCGGGTCTGGCTTCTACATGCTGCTGGTCGCGTTTGGGGTGGCAGTGTTGAGGCGTCGGAGGGATTGAGCGCATTGAGGTCGTCGGGCCTATAGCTCGGCGACCGTCCGCACCGTCCAGATCTCGCGGCCGGTCTTGAGCAACTTTTTGTCGATGACGATCTCGGCGCCCTCTTGCATGGCTTGGCTGCGAATCTCCTCTTCGTCGGCTTTTTCACCGTCGCAAAACCCGATCGGATTGCTCTCCTTGGGCGATTTGAGCATGACCTGGAAGTCGCCGTGCTCCCACTTGGTATGCGTCTCGTTATTGTGGGGATGGATGGTCATTTTCGTCTCCTGAGGGGGTTGAGGGGTGGCTAATCACGTCCTTCGATGGTGTCCGTGGCCCTCCGCGGGTGCACCCCGAGGGCATTCGGTCGCTACGCTCCCAGCCGCTTCACCGGTCGCGCCGTTGGCGCGCCCGGTTGTGCTTACCCGCGGTTATGGCTTCGGTAGACTGGACAATTGTGAGCTGCAGCGGGTATCCCGCTATCGCTGCATACACCACATTTAATACACCTGAACATATTTTCAAGCCATGCCCAATCAAACCCGTATCGTATCGCCCGGTCCTCGCTCCAATTATGTGCGCAATAAGGAGGGCCGCCGGATGAAGGTCCCGGACGGATGGGCGCTGCTCGAGCCGGGCGATGCCACGTTGACCCGACGTGTCAAAGAAGCCGGGCCGACCTGGACGGTCCAGGTCAAGAAGGGCCGGCGCACCTATTCGCAAGGGGTGTGGGCGCCCAAAGAGCGCATCGAGCGGATCCGCGCCGAGGTCGAGCAGATGCGATCGACGCCCGAGTACAAACGCAAGCGCGCAAACGCCAAGAAGCGGCGCGAGAAGAAGCAGCGCGCCTATCGGCGTGAATTCAAGCAGGCGGTGCTCGACTTTTTGGACTTCCACGACAGTTGCGCCGAGCTCGGCGAGCGGCTCGCCGAGGCGGTCACCGCCCATGCGGTGCCGGTGGGCAGCGGCACAGTCGCGCGCACCAAGCGCATCCCGCTCGACCAGCGCGCCGAGGCCGCTGTCATCGCCTGGATGCGCCACCAGACCACCGCCTACGACACGATGACCATCGCCCGCGTCAAGGGCAAGAGACGCGAAGTGCGCCGCAAGCTGGCCGAGCGCTCGCGCAAGTTGCTCGAGCGCTACCGTCGCGGCAACGGCGCCAACGCCGAGGACTGCCCCCTTCAGGAGGCATTGGAGACGGTCCAGACCTGACGCTGAAGTACTAAGGTGACACGAGCTTCTCGCCGTACGGGCTGGTGGCAACCTTGTGGGCCGAAATGCCTACGCCCCAGGGCACCAGCGCCACCAAGACGTCGACCGTGATGCCGGCCGCTACCACCGCAGAGCTGTCGGTCCCACCGCCTACGCCGGCGAGGAAGGCGGGCCCCGCCGCGGCCAATGCTCCGAAGCTCACCACCTTCGCGGTGGTCAACCCGGGCATGAGCATGCGCGTCGAATCCCCGTACATATGATCGGCAGCAAAGAAGGAAGCGGCGACCAAGCCGGTGGTCAGCGCAAAGGTCAACCCGGCGCTCGTATAGTCGAAGCCGCTGTCTTCAGCCTCGATATCATGGACCTGCAGCCGCAGGTCGGCCACCTCTGACTGAAGCCCCCATTTTCGCGTTCGAGCGCGGCGATCCGTTCGGATGTCAGGATCTCTTTGGGCGGCTCGACCTCGGCCGAGGATGCCTCTTTGACCTGCGCGTCAGCGAATTGCGGCACAGAGAAGAAGATCAACAGAGTAAGAGTGAGCGTACTGCGCAGGAAGGTCTTCATCGTCGTACTCCACCACTGCAATGCTTGCGCTGGCTGCTGCGTGTCGAAAGAGCCAGCGAAGCCATTAACCCGTCGAGCAATCCACCCTTCGAGAAAGTCGCGGACCGCTCAGCTATTGCCTCACTCTTGTACTCGCAAGAGCTCGGGTTTTTTGTGCATTGGTGGGACAATAAATGTTGTCGACCCACCTTTTTTTGGCCTCCCATGCACAAAAGGTCGCTGTTTTTGCGAGTATATAGATGAAGGGGTGCAGCACTTGTTGTGGTGCGCGCTGAGCACTCGATCGAGTCGAACGGAAAGACATGAGCCTCAGACCCGAAATCCTCTTGCTTCGCATGGCCCTGGCTTTGGCCATGGCTGTGATGGGCGGGCTCGTGTGGCACGATTCTGCGTGGGCAGAAGACGCAACCGAGGTCGTCGTGGACCACGATCGGGCGACCTGCTCGGCGGAGCTTACCGGCCAGCTCGTCGACGAGCTGCGCCTTCGCACATCGGCGAAGGTGCTCTCTTTGCCGCCTGATTCGGAGGAGCGCGACGAGTGGACGATCACCCTGAACGCTGCCGATGACGAATCGTGTGAGATCCGCTTGGAGCGGGACGAGGATGCCAGCTCGTTCGTCTTAGCTCGAGACGCCGAACAACTCGAAATCGCTTCGATCGCCACTCGGCTGGCCTGGATCATCGACGGCGTTCGCCCGCCGGAGGCGATGCCACAGCCCGAGGCCGGGTCGGAGCCCATCGAACAGGAGCCCATCGAACAGGAGCCCGTCGAACAGGAGCCCGTCGAGCAGGAGCCCGTCGAGCAGGAGCCCGTCGAGCAGGAGCCCGTCGAGCAGGAACTCGTCGCACAGGAACCGAGCGAGCCGGCCAGCGCCGATATCTCCGGCGAGTTATCGACCGACGCTGACAGGTCGAGCGCCCCTGTAGTGACCATGAAGGCGGTCGCAGGCGCGATGTGGATCCCGTCGGCGGGTGCGGGCTTGAAGCTGGTTCGGGTAGGGGCTGGCTGGAAGCCGTGGTCGCGGGTCAAGCTCGGGCTGGTCGGTCGCCTGCCCATCGACGCGGCACAGGCGGAGGTCCAAGGGGTTCGCTTCAGCTATAGGCCGTGGTCGGCAGATCTGACGGCCGCCTATGCGCGCCGCTTTTCGGCGGGGTGGTCTTTGACCGCCGGCGGGGGCGCGCGATGGACGGTCGCTGAGTTGTGGGCCGAAGAGATATCCGGCGGCGTGACCGGCGACCGGCTCCCCGGTGCAGCGGGAACAGTAACCGGTGAGCCCGATACGGCCTCCCAGAACGCCCTATCGCCCTGGTCGGTCGTCGCTAGCGCGGGCGCGGGCTACTCGTTCACCCCGATGTTCGCGGTACGCGTCGATGCCACGGCCGCGGCGAGCCTCGCTGACCGCAAGGTACGCGACAGCCGCGAGGTAGTCGGGGATCGAGAGGTCGAACGTATCGTGATGGACTTGGGACGCTTCGAATTCGACGTGCTGCTGGGACTGGAATTGGGATTTTGAGCCTATGAGCGAAGAAGCCACATTGGTTAAAGCAGCGGCAGCCGGCGATAAGCAGGCGTTTCGCGAGATCTACAGGCGCTATCTCGACCAGGTGACGCGCACCGTGGGGCGCTACCTCGGCCCTTGCCCGGAGGTCGAAGACGTCGTCCAGGAGGCGTTCGTCGAGCTGCACCGCAGCCTCGACAATGTCTCCGACTACGACGCCTTCGGCGGTTGGGTCTACCGAGTGGCGCGAAACGTCGCTATCTCGCACGTGCGCAAATCGCCCAGCTCGGTGGACTTCGTGACGCTGCAGACCATCAAAGAGCCGACCAATCAGTGGAATAAACTCGAGGCTCGCGAGAGGGTGCGTGCGCTATATGCCGCCATGGATTGCCTGCCGGATCAGCAACGCGAGGCGGTCATCATGTACGAGATCGAGGGCAACACCCTCCAGGAGATCGCCGACCAGACCGACACGTCTATCAATACGATCGCCTCACGTGTTCGCCGCGGCCGCGAGCAACTCTTGAAGATCATCAAGAGCGCTCTATCGACGTCGGACCAAGAGATAGGAGAACAGGTATGAGCAACCGACTTCCATGCGAAGACGTCCAGGAGTTGCTCTTCGAACTCCAGCGCGACGAGCTCTCCGACCTCAAGCGCGCTGAGGTCGACGAGCACCTGGGCACCTGCCAGGAGTGCGCCGAGTTGGCCGCCAAGACCGGCGAGATGTTCGAGGCCGCCGCCGAAGGCGACGCCCAGGTGTGGGCCGACATCGACCCCGACCCGCTCTTCGAGCGCATCGAAGCCACGATCACCGAAGACTCGCAGCCACACGCGTCAGACGATCACGCCAAGCTCGACGAGATGTTCGAGGCGGCTCGCGCGGCGGACGCCGACACCTTTGCGAGCTTCGACTTGGACGCGCTCTTCGATCGCATCGCACAGCAAACACATCCGCCGACGGACACCGATGCCAACGATCAGCGCAGCGATGACGAGCAGCGCTCCAGGCCGCGGCGTCGGCGCGTGTGGGCGGCGATCGCGGCGGCCGCGTGTGCCACGCTCATCGCCTGGTGGGGCTTGTCGCCCGACGACCCATCGCCCGATGATCCGTCGCCGGTCGCGCCCGAGGCGGGCCAGACTGCTGATCTGGCGACTCCCGAAGCTGACGAGTCCGACCAAGCAGGTGATGAGGATCAGGCCAACCAGCCTGACGAGAAGAAGCAACGCGTGGCAACCCAAGAGCCCTCGCCCTCTCCGGCCATCTCGGTGCCGTCGATGCAACCGGCGCCGACGGAGAAAGAGTCCGTTCGCCTCTTCGCTAGCCGCGATGCCGAGTATGCGTTCGACACCGACGACGAGCACCCCACAGTCAACTTGGACCGCGGCAGCGTCCTCGTGGAGTACCTGCCCGGCTCGACGTCACAATTCTCGGTGCGCGCCCGCGATCATACGATCACCGTCGTCGGCACTGTGTTCTTAGTCACCATTCACGACGAGGAAGTACGAGTCGCAGTCTTCGAGGGCGCCGTGCGCGTGACCTCACCCGATGGCGCGACTCGCGAAGTCGAGTCGGCAGAATATATCGCTGGCGAGCAGCGCGGCGAGTTGACGGAGGCCGTCACCGTGCAGGTCGAGCGACACGTGGACCTCGCCGCTCACCGCCAAGCCTTGCTTCAGGCACGCGAGGTCCAGGCACACGAGCCTGCCACGGTTGAGCCTGATGCGCCGCGCGAACCCCTCGCGCGCGCCGAAAACCCCTCGCCGCCACGGCCCAACCATCCCGCGCCGAGCGCTGATTCGGCACCCGAAGCTGACGTGCCCGAAGCTGACGTGCCCGAAGCTGACGTGCCCGAGGCTGACGTGCCCGAAGCCGAACAGCCCGAAGCCGAACAGCCCGAAGCCGAACAGCCCGAAGCCGAACAGCCCGAAGCCGAACAGCCGCAGCCGGCGGCGGTAGCCGCCAAGGAAGCTCCGCCCGAGGAGAGCCTCGACGAGCCCGAGGCCGACTCAGCTCGTAAGCTACGCGAGGCCGCGCTCCAGGCGCTGCACGGCGGCGAGCACCGCCGAGCGGCCAACCTGCTGTCTCAGGCGCTCCAGAAGACGGCGCCTGCCGACCGCGCCAACGCCGACATCCTCCTCGAACTCGCGCGCATCCACCTGCACAAGCTCGACGAGCCGCAGCGAGCTGCCCATTACTTGCGCCGTTTCGTCGACCAGTGGCCCGATGATCCGGCCGCGGACGCCATTCGCACGCAACTCTGCGCGATGGACGCACTCGACAGCTCCGACGAGGCGCTGTGTAACTAATAGTACAACGTCACTTCTCCACGGCTTCTCGAGCCCCCGGCCACCTGATTTGGCCGGGGGCTCGACAATTTCTTGGGACGAGTTGCACAAAAATTGCCGCTACCCACGAGTACAAGAGTGAAGAGGTAGCCGGACGGTATCGGACGGTAGACCTCGAGTAGCAAATGACTCTTGAACACGGAGAGAACGATGGATAGGACACGCTTTTTGAATGTTGTGCTAGCGCTGATCGCAACCGCTGGCATGCTCACGCTGGTCGGATGCGGAGAGGCGAGCACCGACGACGCGTATGACACGTCGACCCAGGAGCTGACCGGCAGCATTCCCGCCGACTCCGCCCCCGACCGACCGGACATCGTAGCTGTCGACGAACGGGGGACTGAATATCTCTTCGACACCGATGAGGCTGGCGGCTTTCATCTCGCGCTGCCCGCCGGCCACACCTACGAGCTATACGTCAGTGAACAGGGAACGCGCGGACTCGAGCAGGCGAGCCAACTGGTCTTCCCGCGTGCCGATGGCGACGTCGATGACAGCGTGACCATCGGAGGAGCGATGGCTCCGTTCGACCTGGGTGAGGTCCGCCCCGCCGGCACAATGGAGACGGCCAACTATCAGTTGGAGAACGCCTCTGCCGAGGATCGGCGCCAAGATGGTGACGCCGAAGATCGTGGCGACCAGGCCACCGGCGACGAACAAAGTGGCGAGCAGGCCACGGGCGACGATGCCGCAGGTGACGACGCCACAGGTGACGAGGCCGAGACCGACGACGAAGAAAGTGGTGACCAGGCCGCAGATGACGACGCCGAGGCCATGGACTGCGCCGAGGGCGCGCCCGGCCTGTTCTGCATCCACGACGGTCTCCACCCGGCCTGTGAAGGCCTGGCCATCGCCGCCGCCAACCGCGGCGAAGCTCGCGGCAACGCCGACCGGGCACGTCAAAACGCCGACCAGGGCCGCCAGATGGCCGAGCAGGCCCGCCTAGACGCCGAACAAGACGCCCGCCAGACCGGCGCTGAGCAGGCCGACGCTGAGCAGGCCGGCGAGCATATGCCCGATGCTCTCGAGGAGCATGCCGGACCCGAGTCCGAGGAAGAGCGTGGACCCATCGATAATGATCGGCCCATCGCCCTGCCCCAATTCAACCCGCCCTTTGAATTCCTTGGCTGCAGTGGTCAGTAACGCCGTCCACCAAGGAATCGAGTAGCGACCACTGCGCACGTCGGAGGGGGCCACAATAAGCAACTCCTTCGCGTCTCGAGGCTTCGAAACGGTGATTGGTGGGTTGTTGTGGCCCCCTCCGCCTCGCAAACAGCGCGAGGCACCTCCCCGCAAGCGGTGGAGGGGTGGCGAGGTGTGAATTGGTCGTGACTCGTGCTCGCCCTACTCGGCCGGCGTGGCGGCGGATTGCGTCCGAAAGACAACGGCGTTCTCGCGCAGGTCGAGCCCCACCGCGCCCACGTCCAGGTTGGTACCGGGCACCGTGACGGTGGTCTTGTCGAGCGACTGGCTGACAAGGGTGCGGCTTTGCTGGACAAATTCGGCATCGATCCAGCTATCCAGGTTGACGCTGTCCTGCAGATAGCCGCTGGTAAACCGCATATCGAGCAGGTCGATGGTGAGCGCGTTCTCGCGCACCGATACACCGCCGATGGCCTCGGCGCCGAAGCCAAAGCAGAGTCCGTCGGGGCTCGATGATATATTAAAGACGTCGAAGCCGAGCGCGAACGGAAGATCGGGCGGGTTCTGGACGTAGGGCGGCGCGGTGCCCGCGTCGGCTGATGGATTCGACGCGTCGGCGGAGCCGTAGCCTGCGTCGCCGTCAGTTTCGTAGCCCGCATCGCTCTCGTCGTCGACGTCCGGCAGCACATCGTGGCCGACACGAAAGCCGTCGAGCGTCACGCGGGAGTTTCCACTCTGATTCGCCTCGCCCGATAGATTATATCTGCGCGCGACCTGCCCATCATTCATCAGCAGCGACAGCGAGTGGGAGATGATGTCGGGGTGAAAGGCCAGCGCGAGGTTTTCGTCGGCTGCGAGGTCGGTGATCGGGGCCACGCCGGTGGCGCCGGGAGCGTTGAGCGCCTCGATATTTGTGGCAAAGCCCGCGAAGACGCCGCCGGTGGTGTCGTCGGTGACGAGCTGGACGGGCAGGATTTCGAAGCCGGGAATCCCAAAGCTGGGGGCGTCGAACTCGACGATGGTCACCGGGTCGAGATTGCGCTTCAGGGTGTCGAGCAAGAGGTCGGAGACCGGCCCCTCGAGCATATCTGCGATATCCGAATCGATGCCGCCCAGGCGCGCCGACAGCGACGACTGGCCGACGTCGACCAGCGCCGAGAGATCGAGCTTCAAGGCGGCATCGGCGCTGTCACCGCGCTCGAGCAGCAGGGGCGCGACGATGGCCATGGAGCCGCCCAGATTGGCGCGCTCCTCGCCCCAACTGGGGATATCGGCGACCAGCGCACCGTCGAGACTCGCGCCGATGCGAAAGCAATGGTCACATGCCGCGTCGGGCTCGATGTCGAAGTCGACCACCTGCCCTTCACTGCTAATATCGACAAGCTCGCCGTCGATACGCACCCTAGACGCCACCGCCAGAGCCGCTTCGAGAGTCGGCTGGATCACGATGTTGGCGATGTCGCCCAGAAGCTCGCCCCTCAAGGCTAGCCCGAACTGCGCCGGGCTATCGCCGCTGAGCTCATCCTGATCGACCAGTGACGTCCGCTCGGCCGCCAACGCGGAGCGATAGGACTGCTTGGTGCTGACGCAATTTTCCTCGCAGCCGCTCGCGAAGAGGGCCGCCGCCGCGACCGATAGCACAAGAATCACTGCTAGTTGCACGCGCTTGGTTCGTATTCGCATCGTCGAGCGCCACCATCAAAAGGAATCTATAAGCCCTGCCACATTTTCAGACGTGGCAGAAGCGGGCTGCATTCATTGTCGTGCATCCAGCGCAGCATAACACAAGTGCTCTTACGCTGCGGCATTCGGAGCGCGTCAGGAATATCTACAATCTCGCATACGTCTATGATTGACCGCGCAGATACCGCGTAGTACTTGAGCAGCGTTCATTTTCGGGCCTTATTTCGAGAGCTTAAAGCAGTGATTACAACATCCAACCTCATGATCAACTTCGGCGGAGCTCCTCTCTTCGAGGACGTCAACGTCAAGTTCGTGCCCGGCAATTGTTACGGCCTCATCGGCGCCAACGGCGCCGGAAAGTCGACCTTTTTGAAGCTGTTGAGCGGTGAGCTCGAACCCTCGGCGGGCGAAGTTAGCATCCCGGGCAATCTCCGGCTGGCCAAGCTCGAGCAGGACCAGTTCAAATTCGACGATCTCGTCGTCTTGGACGCGGTGATGTTCGGCCACCCGCGCCTGTACGAGGTCTACAAGGAGCGTGCGACGCTGCACGCCAAGCCCGACTTCGACGAGGCCGACGGCGAGCGCGCCTCCGAGCTCGAGATGGCCTTCGGCGATATGAACGGCTATGAGGCCGAGGCCGAGGTCTCGGTCCTGCTCGACGGCCTAGGTGTCGACCAACAGCTACATCAAAAGACGATGGGCGAGCTCGAGAGCGGCGACAAGGTGCGCGTGCTCCTGGCCCAGGCGCTGTTCGGACAGCCCGATATTTTGCTGCTCGACGAGCCTACAAACCACCTCGACGTACACACGGTAGCCTGGCTCGAGGACTATATCTCGCGGCTGAAGACGCTCGTGATCGTCGTCAGCCACGACCGGCATTTTCTCAACAACGTGTGCACCCATATCGCGGATATCGATTTTCGCTCGGTGCGCATCTACGCCGGCAACTACGACTTCTGGGTCCAGGCCAGCGAGCTCGCCCTCCAGCAGCGCCGCGACGAGCGAAAGAAGGCATCCGACAAAGCCAAAGAGCTCAGGACCTTCATCGAGCGCTTCAGCAGCAACGCCTCCAAGGCGAAGCAGGCGACCAGCCGCAAGAAGCTGCTCGACCAGCTCACCCTCGACGATCTGCCGGTGTCGACTCGGAAATACCCGCATATCGTCTTCAAGCCCGAGCGCTCCCCGGGCCGGCTCATCCTGACCGTCGAGGGCCTCTCGAAGACCGTCGACGGCGAGAAGGTGCTCGACAACGTCAGCTTCACGCTCCAGCCGGGCGACCGCGTGGCCTTCGTCGGCCACGACGCGCGCCCCAAATCGGCGCTCTTCGACATCCTGGCGGGCGTCACCGAGCCCGACAGCGGCACATTCGAGTGGGGCTCGACGGTGTCGACGGCTTATCTGCCGCGCGAGAACGAGCCCTTCTTCGACGGCGTCGACCTCAACCTCATCGACTGGCTGCGCCAATTCACCGACAACCAGCACGAAGAAGACGTGCGCTCCTTTTTGGGCCGCATGCTGTTTACCGGCGAGGACACCCTCAAGAAGGTCGGCGTGCTCTCCGGCGGCGAGCGCATGCGCTGCATGCTGTCTCGCATGATGCAAACCGGCGCCAACGCGCTCATCTTGGACGAGCCCACCAACCACCTCGACCTGGAGAGCATCACCGCGCTGAACAAGGCACTCCAAGCCGCCGAGGACACCGTCATCCTGCTCGCCTCCCACGACCGCGAGCTGGTCGACACCATCGCCAACCGCGTCATCGAGCTGACCCCACGCGGCGTCATCGACAACCTGATGAATTTTGAAGAATACCTCACCGACGAGCGCGTGCTGGCCAAGCGACGCGAGATGTACGGGGCCGAAGTCGCACTGTAGGCGCAGATGGCACTGCAGCTCGAAAGAAAAGGCTCGTGGCAGCCTGGAGTTACAGAGCCGTCGAGGCTTGGAAACATGGAAACTTGGAAACATGGAACCGTGGAATCATTGCTTTCACGGAGGCATGGCAGAGCCCATTGAGCAGCTCGGTAACGCTGAGTTCGCTTGTTGTCGCTGCTCTGCTCGCTCGCCCCCGATCAGCAACCAGCGACATGTCGTTTCAATGATTCCAAGGCGCTCCACGGGCTCTGCCATGACTCCATGGATCCACGCTTCCATGGCTGCAGCAAAAGGTGCCGGGCGCAGCAGCAAAAGGTGCCGGGCAGCAAAAGGTGCCGGGCGCAGCAAAAGGTGCCGGGCACCCTACAAGCCAGTGTTCATGCGCACGAGCGCCGCATCTAGCCTGCATCTTGTCGTCTCATCGCTCCAGAAACTTCAAAAAAGTACGCAACGATTCGGCCCCTTCTGCCGATAACCATAGTGAGGG